>CAZWTV010000078.1:0-8429 GCA_964637225.1 uncultured Sediminibacterium sp. | reverse complement strand
GGTAAAAAGCAAAGTGGGATCATTTTTAACGACTATGGGTGCTGAAGGAACAATAGTGTGCCCTTTAGATGCAAAAAAATCTAAAAATTGTTGTCTTATTTCAGGGCTCTTCATCATGTAGCTTAATTTTAGGCTGTATTGGTCTTTAAAGCTATATTTGTTATGCTTTTTTAATGTCCTCAAAGGTAAGGAATTAGGGCTTTTTTATGGCTTACAATGGCAAAAAAATAGCATATTTTAAATGAAGAAAATAAAATACTTCTTTAATACACACACACTTCGATTTGAAAAAGTAGAAGTACCCCTTAAAGTTCGCTTATTGCAGCTTTTTGGATTTGTGGCAGCTTCAATAGTAACAGGTGTTATAATTGTTATAATCATGTTTCAGTACATTGATTCACCCAAAGAAAAATTATTGCGTCAGCAAAATGAGTTGTATAAAGAAAATTATAGTGTCATGTCTGCTGAGTTAAAGCAATTACAATTACAAATGGCTGAATTAGAAAATCGTGATAATGAAGTGTATCGATCCATTTTTGAATCAAGCCCAATACCTGATAGTGCTAGAGTGAAAGAAATGGAAGCTAAAAAAGAAGTAAGACTATTACAAAGTTTTTCGAATGATGAATTATTAGAAAATATGAGTAGGCAACTGAATAATTTAAGTTTAAGAATAGCCTATCAAAGCACTTCTTTCACTGAAATTGCAGCCATGGTTAAAAACAAAGAAAAATTATTAAAAGCGATACCTTCTATTCAACCTGTAAGTAATAAGAACTTGAATAGAATTGGAGGTAGTTTTGGATATAGAATAGATCCTTTATACAAAGATTTACGATTCCATCAGGGTCTAGATTTTACTGCTCCTTCTGGCACCCCCATTTATGCTACTGCAGATGGAGTAGTGCAAGCTGCAGGTTTTAATACTGATGGGTATGGAAATAAAGTAGTTATAAACCACGGATTTGGCTATCAAACCTTGTATGGGCATATGGTCCGTGTTAAAGTAAAACAGGGGCAGTCAGTAAAAAGAGGAGAAGTTATAGGCTATATTGGTAATACTGGAAAAAGTACCGGACCACATTGTCATTATGAAGTAATTAAAAGAAATATTAAAGTAGATCCTGTTTATTATTTCTACAATGATTTAACTCCTGCTCAATTCGATCGACTTTTAAAAGCAGCTGCTAATAATAAACAAAGTTTAGATTAATATATGGACCCATTGTTGCTTCAATATTTAAATAGAATTATGCGTACCATTGGCTTGGTAGTTTGTTGGATGTCTATTAACGTAGCTTTTGGTATCATGTGGGGCTACGCTTTTGTTGAAGAAAGCTGGAAATTAGGAAATACTTTATTTTACGGTTATCTAATTATTAGCTTCATCCTCTTTGCTTATTTACTTTATAAAATTTGGAAAAATCCTATTGGTATAAAAATTGATTAGTACCTTTTATTAGAGAGTGAAGTAGTCCCATAGAGCTGTTTTATTTTTTAGCTGGTGTGATCTGCTATGATTTTCCAAACACCCTTTATTTTTCTAAATAAAAGAGTAAAATTTCCATGGGCATCACCTACGCTTCTATTTAAGTGAAATTGGCCAATTACAAAATAATGATCTACATTCAATGCTTGCATTCTAGTAATGGTAAATGTAAGTTGGCCCATGTGAGCAGTGTCAGGATAATTCTTTTTGTAATTATTCAATGTTGTAGTATAGCCATAGGTGGGACCATTTTTACCCATAAATAATAAACTATCATTTTCCCAGTATCCTAGCATAAAGGCTTCTATATTTCCAGTATTCCAGGCTTTTATTTGTTTGTCTAATAAATTTTGAATCGACTGTATGTCTTTATTTTGGGCAGTACAAATACAACATATAAATAATCCAATAAGGGTAAAAGTTTTTTTCATAGTATTTATTTAATTCAATGAAAAGTTAAATAAAATTATTGAAATCTACTTAATTTGTGAGCATGAGTTATGAATCACAATTAAGAAAAGATAAAAGGCTGGCCCCGCTTCTCAATAGGAGGCCTTATGTTTTAAAAAAAAGAAAAAATACAGCTATTCGTTTAATAGCTAGTATCATTTCACAGCAATTAAGTACTCAAGTAGCAGCAATCATTTTTAAAAGATTTCTAGAAGTATATGAAGGCAAAGAACCTTCTATGCAAGCAATTTTAAATACCTCTCATAATACTTTGCGTGGTATTGGTCTGAGTAATTCAAAAGTAAATTATATTAAAAATGTAGCTGATTTCTTTTTAAAGCATTCATTAACTGACAAACAGCTATATGCTATGGAACCCTTTGCTGTAATAGATTTGCTTACTCAAATTAAAGGAGTGGGTAGATGGACCGTAGAAATGTTACTTATGTTTAGCCTTGGCCATGAAGATGTTTTCGCAGTAGACGATTTGGGTATTCAACAAGCCATGATTCGCTTGTATAAAATAAAATACACTACAAAAAAAGAATTGCAAACAAAAATGTTAAAGAGGTCACTGGCTTGGGTACCCTATAGAACTTATGCTTGTTTACATTTGTGGAACTGGAAAGATACAGGAGCAGTTTAAAATATTTTTTAATTAGATTTTACTGAACAATAGGTAGGTTGACTTATATCATGGTAAAAAGCAAATGTCCAATTAGCATTATTTCCCTCTTCCCACCATTGTTTTCTGAATGCTAAAGATTTTTTACCATCCAAATCATATTTAGCTATAAATCTGGATTTCATTTGTTGTAATTGTGGTGCTACATCTGCTCCAAAGAAAATAATTTCATTCTGTTCTTTAATCCATGCTACCTGATGAAATTCACTATGACCCCCTGTTACTTCATAGTGAATAATATTATCAATATTTCCTTTCTCTTCATTTAACCAAATAGTACCACTATAGTCATTTAATAATTTTAATTTATCAATTAATTTTTGGTTTTTACTATTTTCTATGACTTCCTTAAAATCTCTTTTTTGAATATAATATTTTGCATAGGGGAAACTAATAAATAACTCTTGATGTGCTTTATGCATATAACTAATTCCACCAGCATGATCTTTATGCAGATGGCTTAGAAAAACCTTGGTGATAGTGGAAGGATCAATTCCAAGGTTCATAAGGTTTTCATGTATTTGTAAAACACCTCTTTCATTTATATATCCTAGGCCAGTATCTAATAAAATGATATCTTTTTCAGTTATAATTACAAAGGGCTGCACTTCAACAAGTATACTTCCTTTGGGCCTGTTTGGATAATCGGGGCTGCTGGCATCAAAGGGTTTAAAAACCTTTGTTTCATCAATAGAGAACCTGCCTTCAGATAAAGGGTAAATACGCATATTGCAAAATTAAGCTTTAACGAAGCACCATTTGCCTATCTGCATCTAATCTTAATAAAATAAATAATAAAGTGGTAAATGTAAGTAAAGAGGAGCCGCCATAGCTTATGAGAGGAAGGGGAATTCCTACTACTGGAAACAGCCCAATAGTCATACAAATATTTACAGCTATATGAAAAAAGAAAATACCTACTACACTATACGCATAAACTCTGGAAAAAGTACTTCTTTGTCTTTCTGCAATTCTGATAAGTCTGAATAAGAAAAATAAATATAATGCTAAGAAACTGAATGTTCCTACAAATCCAAAAGCTTCTCCTAAGGATGTAAAAATAAAATCGGTATGTTGTTCTGGAACATATTTACCTCTTGTTTGAGTTCCTTTTAAAAATCCTCTACCCCAAAACCCACCTGACCCTATGGCAATTTTACTTTGTTTGACATTATAGTCATCGGGTTTTTTACTTTTTTTCTGTGAAGAAGTGGTTACCGATTTTTTATTTAAAGAACAATCATACTCTTTTCCTACCATTGAGTAAATGCGGGTACTTTGATAACATTCAAATACATTATTAAATATATAAGGTACCGCATAACGAACGGTTCCAAAGCTAATAGCCCAAATGGCGATTACTACAAGTATATTTTTTTTATTACGTTTAAATTTTTTGATCATATTGGCTATAAATAAACCTGCAATGGCAGTAATAATTATAGCTAATGTGCTTGGCTCTAATAATAAAGTCGCAATAACTAAAATGGCAAAAGAAAGTAATATTACTAAAATAATGGGAGGTAGCCCTTCTCTATACATGGCAAAAATAAAAGCGCTGTATACCAAAGCTAATCCCATTTCATGTTGCATAATGGAAAGTAGGGCGGGCAAGGCAATCATACAACCTGCTATGATATGTGATTTTAATTTTGTAAAATCGGTTTCTGGTTTGGAAATAAATTTGGCTAAAATTAATGCTGTAAAAATTTTACATAATTCTGCAGGTTGTAAGTTAAAACCACCAGCAATTGGAATCCAACTTTTAGATCCATTGATATTTTTTCCCAGTATAAAAGTGGCTAACATTAATACTATGCCTAGTGCATAGGATATATTGGCAAAAGCTGTAAATAATTTACTATCTACTAGTAAAATAAAAATAGCTACAAATCCACAAAAAAATGCAAAATAAATTTGCTTACTAAAATTAGTCTTTGCAGTTAAAAAGGAATGACTCCAATCTAAATTAGGGTTATACTCCACCATGAAAATACACAAGATACCTACCACCACCATTATTAAATAAAGCAGTATGACAGCAAGATCTGTTCCCTTTGAAAAATTAGTATTACTATTAGATGCTGACATTATTTTTTTTACTCTTAATTTTTTTCTTTTTTGATGTGTTGGGTATAGCCTGTTCCTTAGTTTTTTTCTCTTTGACAGGGGGTGTTAAAGGTGGTTGGGATGATTTTGGAGAGTCTATTTTTTTGAAAGTATCAACTTTTAAGGGTACAGGAGCGTTTTCGGATAGCATTTCCATGTCCCAAATATTCGCTAACTCATCATTATTATATTCTATGGGCGATAACATTTCTGTTTTATTATTTCTAATGTACCAAGCTTTAATTGCTTCAGGCATCAGATCAACATTAGATAGATAATCAAGTTTGGCTTTACTTTCTTTGGTTAAAGTATCATTTAAATATTTTTCCATCACAAGGCCTCCAATAGGTCCAGCCCATGTAGCACCAAATCCAGCATTCTCCACCACTACTGCTACGGCAATTTTAGGATCATCCTTAGGTGCAAAACAAACAAATAAAGAATGATTTTTTCCATGGGGATTTTGAGCTGTACCAGTTTTAGCACAAAATTCATGGCCTGGTACTTTAATAAAAGCTGCTGTTCCAATAACAGTTACTGCATGCATACCTTCTTTAATGATATCGTAGTATTCTGTGGGAATTTTGGTTACCTGTTGTTTCACTCTAAAATTTGCTAATAATTTTTTATCTGCCTCATCTTCTTCTTCCACACTATCTACAAAATGGGGGGTATAGTAATAACCTTTATTGGCAATAAATGCCATGGCGTTAGCTAACTGAAGGGGAGTGGCAGTCATTCTATCTTGTCCGATTCCCAGGGTGAGCATATAACAACTATTCCAAAATTTAGCTCCACCAAAATCTTTATTGTATTGAGCTGTATCGGGAATACTTGCTTTATTTTCACTTGGTAAATCAATACCTAATTTTCTGCCGAGGCCAAAACTGTTGACATATTGTTTCCATTTTAGATAACCTTGTTTTGCATTATGGTATTGAGGATTATCAATGGCCATTCTGAATACTTGCATGAAATAGGAATTACAAGAATTAGCTAATGCTAATTGTAAATTAGCGGCATGCCCCCCATTATGGTGTTCACATTTTCTTGGATCCCCACAAGAGGTATATAATCCAAAACAATTATAGCCAAAGCTTGGCGTAATAAGCCCTTCATCTAAAGCAATTAATGCACCCATAGGTTTAAAAGTGGAGCCTGGTGGATATTGTCCTTTAATAGCTCTATTATAAATAGGACGGGCGGTATCGGTTAATAAGCGTCCAATGGTTTTTCTTCTTTGATTTCCTGTTAATAAATTAGGATTATAACCTGGACTAGAAGCCATGGCAATAATACTTCCCGTTTTTGGATTTAAAGCCACTACACTTCCAACTTTGTGTTGTAATAATTTTTCAGCTAATTGTTGTACTTCAACATCCATGCTTGTATATAAATTTCTACCAGCAATGGCTAAGGTATCAAACTGTCCTTTTTCAAAAGGGCCTTGTATTTTTCCTTTATTATCTCTTAAAAATCTTTTGACGCCTCTTTGTCCCATTAAAATAGGTTCATATTGTTTTTCTAAACCGGTCATACCTGCATAGTCTCCCATTTCATAACCCTCTTCTCCATGTTTTTCTAAAAATTTTACATCTACTTCAGCTACATATCCTAGTACATGAGCAGCAGTATTATAAGGGTAAGAACGAATAGAACGCTCTGTTAAAGAGAAGCCTGGGAAGCGATATAAGTTTTCAGTTAATTGAGCATATGTTTCTGCAGATAGAAAGGGTTCAAAAATACCAGATTTGACTCTAGAGTTTTTAATGATGACCTCAATCATTCTTCTACTATATTCTGCCTTATCAATTTTTAAAATATCACATAGAGTAGCCGTATCAACACTTTTGGCTTCATTAGGAATGACCACTAAATCATAACTTATGGTATTTTCTAAAAGGGCTCTTTTTTTACGATCGTAAATGATGCCTCTATCTGGATAAATAATTTTTCTATAGATTGCGTTGTTGTTAGCAGCTAAAACATATTTACTAGAAAAAATTTGTAAGCTAATAAGTTGTGCAATAATTAAAAAAAAGATAATGCCTATGATAATTTGAATAATACCCCCGCGATTCGAATTGTACATCGACATGAATTATCTTTTTAGCTTTCTTCTATTCATTATAAGTTCAACACTGAAAATAAGTAAAACACTTATGATACTAGTGAAGAACACTTTTCCAATAAAGTAACCAAAGTTACCAAACTGTAACCATTCTAATAATACTAAATAGAAATGGTGAATAAAAGTTAGTGAAAAAGCATAAAATGCATAGGGGCCCCATCCCATGGTGGCTATACTTGGCTCCTTGGTCACTTCTTCAGAAATTTCTTGGGAGAGTAGCAAATTTAAAATAGTTGATCTGAGATAGCCCATTAGCGTACAGGCAGCAGCATGTAGTCCGGGTGTTTTGGTAAATAAATCAAGACTATAACCTACTATAAATCCCAAAAGGGTAGTATTAAAACGAGAGGTACCAAAAGGAAGCCATAACAAAAAAAGAAAATAAATATAGGGTGTGATAAATTGATGTAGAGGGGGCACTTCATTTAAGATCACTATTTGTATCAACAAAAACAAGAAATAGCGAATACTATTTTTTAGTAAATTATTCATTGGTTGCCTCCTTTATACTTACCTTTTTTTGTTCTTCCATTCTTCTGTTTTCTACTAAATAAACATATTCTAAATTAAAGAAGTTGGTATTGGCTTTAACATTCAAGGTCAAAAAATTACTAGAGGGGTCTTGTAT
Source organism: uncultured Sediminibacterium sp. (assembly GCA_964637225.1). GTDB lineage: Bacteria > Bacteroidota > Bacteroidia > Chitinophagales > Chitinophagaceae > Sediminibacterium. The sequence goes on along the minus strand of CAZWTV010000078.1, from coordinate 937 downwards.
TATAGTGGTTACACGTCCTACCAATAATTGAGCTGGAAAATTAGAAGAGTAGGGGCTTGTAATGACAGTATCTCCCACTTTTGGGGCAGCACTTTTAGAAATATTTTTTAGTACTAGAATATTTGGATCGGCACCATCCCATTCTATACTGCCTGCAATTTTATCTTTTTTCAACATCGCACTTACTTTACTATTGCGATGTAGTAAACTCATGATAGTACTATAATTTTCATTCACTTCTACTACCACACCTACAATGCTTCCCTCTGGACTAATGGCAGCCATATCTTTTTTTACCCCTTGTTTACTTCCTCTTTCAATAGTAATGTAATTTTTTTGTAAGGTAAAAGTATTGCCTACCACTTTCGCAGGGTAGTAATAAAATTTTCTAATTTTTTCTAAACTATCTTTTCTTAAAATTAGGGTACCAAGTTTTTTAGTTGTATCAAACGCTACAAAATTTTGAGCTAATTGATTTCTTAAAGCAGCATTTTCCGCTGCTAATTTTTCATTGGTTTGTTTGAGATTAAAATAATAAGTTCCATTAGAATAGTACTTATTAATATTCCCAGTAACTTGATTACTCCAGGAGCCAAAAAAAGTTTCATATGTTTTGCTATTAGAAGATAGCATGACCAATGAAAAAATCTGAAGTAGTAGAAAACTAAAGAAAGTAAAATTTTGTCTTATGAAACCAATGATGTTCTTCATTTGGTATTATCTCATGATAAATGGAAAGCGTTGATAGTTTTTAAGTGCGATACCAGTGCCGCGTACTACACTTTTCAGTGGATCTTCTGCTACATGTACTGGTAATTTTATTTTTTGACTTAATCTTTTATCTAAACCTCTTAATAAAGAGCCGCCTCCGGTTAAATATAAACCTCTGCGATATATATCTGAAGCCAACTCTGGAGGAGTTGTTTCCAAAGCTTTC
>CAZWTV010000077.1:0-8471 GCA_964637225.1 uncultured Sediminibacterium sp. | reverse complement strand
TAGCAAATGCCATATTAAATCTTTTTGCAGTGATAAAAGGTAAAGCGAATAAAATAATATTCACCACACCCATATATAACATAAACTTTCCTGGCTGTCCAAAATTAGTTTCTGCAACTTTCCATCCTGTGATTATCCAATGACGGCTTTCAATAATGACTAATGGCTGGGTAGTTAAAAAAAGAAGGAATAATGTTAGAAGGATGCCAATGGTTTGAGAATGTTTCATAGGGCGAAAATAAATATAAATACTCGCTTTACCCAAAGCCAAGTTTGGATTGCCATTGCTTCGCAATGTCTTCCGCCTCGGCTATCTCGCTTTACCCAAAGCCAAGTTTGGATTGCCATTGCTTCGCAATGTCTTCCATTCTTGTCTCGGTAAACCCAAAGCCAAGTTTGGATTGCCATTGCTTCGCAATGTCTTCCACTCTTGTCTCGGTAAACCCAAAGCCTTTCAAGCAAATGCTTCGCATTCGCTTGTGTTTTTTTACGCTCATCGGTTTACGAAAGCAAGCTTTCGACACCTCTTCGCATAAAAAAACCCGTCACTTTCGTGACAGGCTTTGTATCGAGGTCCCGAGCGGATTCGAACCGCTGTAGAAGCTTTTGCAGAGCTCTGCCTAGCCACTCGGCCACAGGACCTTTTCTGGATGCGAAAATAACGTAAAGTACTTAATTATAAAAGAATTTTACAGCTAATGCGATTTAAACGACATTTGTGTAATAAATTAACAAATATGCAGGCCATTGGAGCATCAGAACTAATCATTAACGACCGCGGCGCCATTTACCATTTGAATGTTCGACCTGAAGAAATTGCTGATACTATTATTACTGTGGGAGATCCTGAAAGAGTAGCTCAAGTGAGTAAATACTTTGATCGCGTTGAACATAAATTATCTCATAGAGAATTTATTACACATACAGGCTATATTGGAAAAAAAAGAATTTCTGTTCTAAGCACCGGTATAGGTCCTGACAACATAGATATTGCTTTAAATGAAATTGACGCATTGGTAAATATTGATTTTAATTCAAGAACTATTCACCAACAAAAAAAATCAGTTTCAATTATAAGAATGGGTACTTGTGGCTCCTTGCAAGCAGAAGTGGGTGTCAACGAATTAGTGGCTGGCACGCATGGTTTAGGTATTGACAATGTGCTTCATTTTTATACTCAAAAAAATAATGAAGAAGAAAAAGCCATACTTGAAGCATTTGAAAAACATACCTCTATTCATGCACATAAAATTCAACCCTATATTAGTTCTGCAAGTTCAGATCTTATAAAGTATTTTAAACAAGGGTACAGTCATGGTATTACAGTTACATGCCCTGGTTTCTATGGTCCTCAAGGACGTATCTTAAGACTGCCATTAAAAATGCCTAATCTGGTAGAACAAATGACTAGCTTTAAGTATGGTGAACATAGAATTGCCAATTTTGAAATGGAAACTAGTGCTATTTATGGTTTATGTAATTTGTTGGGGCATCATTGCTTGAGTATTAATGTAATTATAGCTAATAGAGTTAAAAAAGAATATAGTAAGGATATGGGCAAAGCCGTAGATAATATGATTCAAAAATCATTATCTATTATTGCAGGTATTTAAATAGTATAAATTTTAAAAATGAAAATAAATTTTTCAAAATACCAAGGCACTCAAAATGATTTTGTTATCATTGATAATCGTACCAACCAAATGCAATTAAGTACTTCACAAATAAATTTTATTTGCGACAGAAGAAAAGGTATTGGAGCTGATGGATTAATGTTATTAGGTTCAGAGAAGGGTTATGATTTCTCCATGAAATATTATAATGCCGATGGACATGAAGGTTCTATGTGTGGGAATGGAGGACGTTGTTTAACACAATATGCTTTTGATCAAGGTATAAAAAAAGATACCTATACTTTTATAGCCATTGATGGCCCACATGAATCTAAAATAGATAGTGAGGGCTGGGTACATCTAAAAATGAAAGATGTAAATACAATAGAAAAAAATATTGAAGGAGAAGTTAGCTTTTATGTATTGAATACTGGATCACCTCATTATGTTGAATTGGTAGAAAGCTTAAATAGTGTTGATGTGGTTGCTTTGGGACAAATGATACGTTACAACAATAGATTTAAAGAAGAAGGTATTAATGTAAACTTCGTTCAAAAGGAAGCAGATGGTCTTTTTGTTAGAACTTATGAAAGAGGAGTAGAAAATGAAACATTTAGTTGTGGTACTGGGGTGACAGCAGCAGCATTAGTTGCAGGCATTGAAACACTGGGAGAGCAAAAAATTAATATTGAAACTTTAGGGGGAAAATTAGCTGTGAGTTTTAACAACAGAGGCGATAATTTATTTGACAATATATACCTAATGGGGCCTGGTACTTTTGTTTTTAATGGCTCAATAACTTTGTAGAAATCTTATAATAATTTTCGAACATGGCCCTATTCAATGTACGTGTTTATGGAATATTAATAGACGATCAAAAAAGATTGTTGGTAAGTGATGAATTTATTCGTGGGGATTACTTTACAAAATTACCTGGTGGGGGTCTGGAGTGGGGAGAAGGCACCAGGGATGGCTTACAAAGAGAATTCTTAGAAGAAACGGGCCTGCATGTTTCAGTAGGCGCTCATTTATATACCACCGATTTTTTTCAAATTTCAGCTTTTAATAAAAAAGACCAGATCATTTCAATATATTATATGGTACATTCCAATGAATGTAGCAAAATTAAAACCAGTAATAAGGCGTTTGATTTTAAACCAGACCAAGTAAATGATACCACCAAAACAGCAGAGTCATTTAGATGGGTTGATTATGAAAACTTAAGTGAAGAAACCATGAGCTTACCTATAGATAAGGTAGCCGTAAAAATATTGAAAGAAACTTTTTCAGTTTAATTATATTTCATTTTCTTTTCCCATGGCCTGTAACTTCATTTTTTTAGCTAGGTCATGACCTACATATTTTTCAATTCTACTTTCAATAAAGGTAATGAGTGGTGTTAAAATTATTGCCATTGTAAATTTATACATGTAATTAACTACCCCAACGGCCAAAACAGTTGACCAGCTCCAACCATTGCCAATTTTAAAAGCAATGAATAATACCACAAAGCTGTCAATAAATTGAGAAACTAAGGTAGAACCAGTGGCGCGAAGCCATATCATTTTCTCACCCGTAATTTTTTTAATCTTATGAAATACATATACATCTATAAACTGACTTACTAAAAATGCAATTAAACTACCCATGATAATCCACATGCCTTGTCCAAAAATAGATTCAAATGCTAATTGCATACTAGGCACTCCTGAAGCAGTTTTGGAGTCTACCCAAAATTGAGCTGGTGCTATTTGCATTGCCAAATAAAACATTAAAAAAGCATAACTAATTAAAATGACTGCGGTATAACTAATTCTTCTGACCGCTTTGGGGCCAAAATATTCATTCACTATATCGGTAATTACAAATTCTAATGGCCATAGTAAAACACCACATGTTAAATTAAAAGACAAATTAGGTACTCCAAAAATAGTTAGATTAGAAGGAGCCATGCCAAATACTTTTTCTAAAGAAAATATTTTACCCCCAATACATTCTGCAATTAAAGCATTGGCCACAAAAAATGCAGTAATGCCTAAAAATAATTTGGTGGGTTTGTCTTTTAAAATTGAATGAATCATAATTGAACTTAAAGAATAAGTAGTCTAATTTGTAATAATAACTATAAAACATTAATAATAGTTTGCCATTTTGGTATAGTTATTTCTTTTTTTCTAAGAATAATTAGTAAAAACCAAAATGCAAAAATGAGGTTTATAAAGGGAGCCATTTCAAGACCTAGTACAGCTATAAAATTTGCTACAGAAGCCGGTATTTTCAACCAAGATAAAAAAAGAAAAGCAGTGGTAAATAGGTAGAAGGCATTACATATGATGGCAAGCTTAGCAAGAAAAGCAAAACTCTTTTTGTATTTCATTCTATTTGTTAATATTTACAAGGTACTAAAATTACTTAAAAAGCCTTTTTTGACGTAGGTTTGTTAGTATAAATATTTGAATATGTTGAAGACTATTTTTAAAACTGCACTACCCCATATTATAGCTATAGTCATTTTTGCAATTGTTGCCATAATATATTGTAAACCTGCCCTTGAAGGCAAGGTATTACAACAACAAGATATCGTACAATGGAAAGGTATGGCACAGGATGCCTTACAATATGCTGAAAAAAATGGTCATCACCCCTTATGGACAACGAGTATGTTTGGCGGTATGCCCACTTATCAAATTACAGGGGTACCAGGGTTTGCATTCACTATTGGAATGCTGGATAATCTTTTAACATTACATCTTCCTGAACCTATAAATTTATTTTTCCTAGCCTGTCTTTGTTTCTATTTCTTAGCCTTGGTATTAGGATTTAATAATATAATAAGTGTTATTGGCGCACTTGCTTATAGTTACGCTACCTATAATCCCATCATAGTAACAGTGGGTCATATAAAAAAAATGCATGCTATAGCTTATTTACCTTTTTTCATTGCCACTATTTTACTCATTTTTCAAAAAAAATATTTATGGGGCACCATACTTACAGGTATTGCAACTGCTTTATTTGTTGGCGCTAATCACATTCAAATAACTTATTATGGGTTAATTATAGTAGCCTTTATGTCTTTTTACTTTTTAATAAAATGGATAAAGAATAAAGAGTTTACTCATATACTTAAAACTTTTGCAGCAGCATGTGTAGGTGGATTATTAGGAGTTGCAGTAAATGCCCCCTTATTGGCCAGCACTTATGAATATGGTAAAGAATCTATTAGAGGTGGCAGTGCACTAATAACCAAAAATAGCAAAAGCACTTCTACTGGTCTCACAAAAGATTATGCTTTTAGTTATAGTATGTATAAAAGTGAACCACTTGTATTGATGTTTTCTGGTATTTACGGAGGCGCTAGTGGACTTACTCAAATAGATCCTGCCAATTCAAAAGCAGTTGAAACATTACAGCAAATGCAACCACCCATTGCACAACAATTACAGGGTTTTGTTTCTTTATATTGGGGTGGTATTGGTGGCACTTCAGGACCACCTTATGCTGGTTTAATAATATGCTTATTCGCTTTAATAGGAATTTCTAGTGCTTGTAATGTTCATCGTTGGTGGATACTTCCCACCATCCTATTTTCATTTTTACTAAGTGCTGGTAGTTATTTCGAATCTTTCAATGTATTAATGTTTGATTATTTACCCTTGTACAATAAATTTAGGGCACCTAGCATGATTTTGGTTATTCCTACCTTATTAATAGGCATATTGGCTCTATATGGAATGGCCGCTTTAAGTCATGAAACCGATTTCAAAACTGTATTAAAAAAATACAAACCAAGTTTTGTATTATTAATTTTGATTGTAGCAAGTGTATTTTATTTATATTTTACAAGTAGTTTTAAAAGTGAAACTGAAATTAATTTGTTAAGTCAAATTGCAAAAATTCCAGACGCTAACCAGAAAGCTGCATTTGAAGCCCCTGCTCATGATTTAGTAAACGCTATTGCTACTGATAGAAAATCTTTGATAGAATCAGATATTTTAAAATTCATATTATTTTTTGGATTGATCATTGCTTTATTATTTTTAGCATTTAAAAAAATCATTAACCAAACGGTTTTATTAATTGGTTTTGGTATTTTAGCCATGATTGATTTATTTCAAGTAAATGTTAAATATCTCCATTCAGAAAATTTTATTGAAGCGAATGAAAATGAAAATGTTTTTGCCTTCACTCCTTTAGATATAGCATTGAAAAAAGATACTACGCAATATAGAGTACTTGATTTAAGAGGCGGCATTAATAATGCATTTAATGGAGGGGCATTAGTGGCCTATCATCATAAAACAGTGGGAGGCTACAACCCAGCTAAATTAAGTATTTACCAAGACCTAATCGAAAACCAATGGTATAAATACCCCAATTGTCAGCCCACCTTGAATATGCTTAATACCAAGTATATAATTACGGGAGACCTAAGTACAGATACAGTTGCCAATAAAATGGCATTAGGCAACGTTTGGTTTGTGAAAGGTATTCAATATGAAAAAGGTCCCGCTGAAGTAATGCAACGTTTAGATAACTTTAATCCAAAGGATACTGCCATCATAGAACAAAAAGATAAGATAGATGCCTTAAACAATATTCAAGTAGATGAATCGGCCCAAATTAGTTTAGTGAATAACAATAATGATGAAGTGAATTACAAAAGTAGTAGCAGCAAAAAACAATTAGCAGTATTTAGTGAAATTTATTATAAACAAGGTTGGAAAGCTTATATAGATAATTTAGAAACACCCATTGTGAAAGCTAATTATGTTCTTAGATCGGTGGTGGTACCTGCTGGCAACCATAGTATACGTTTTGAATTCAAACCCCTAATAGTAAATACTGCGCAAAAAGCTTCTGCTGCTGCCTCAATTATTTTATGGGCTTTATTATTAGGAGCAGTTTTTATGAGTTTCAAAAAAGAAAAACAAACTAAATAGATGATCTTATCTATCATAATTTGTAGTTACAATAGGGCAAATTATATTGAAGCTGCCCTAGATAGCTTGTATTATCAATCAGCCCATGCTGAAAATTTTGAAGTTATAATAGTTGATAATAATTCTTCTGATAATACTCATGAAATATATAGTAAATGGAGAGCTGCTCACCCTAATGGTAACTTTCAATATATAACAGAAAACAAACAGGGAGCTTCTTTTGCACGTAATAAAGGGGCTGCCATTGCGAAAGGCAGTTGGGTATGTTTTATGGATGATGATGCCATAGCTATTTCAAATTACGTTGAAAATATAATTAAGCATATTGATACGAAGCCAAATGCTGTTGGGTTCGGAGGTCGTATTATACCAAAATATATTCCAGCGGAACCAAAATGGATGAGCTATTATGTTTCCTCTTTAGTAGGAAATTTTGATTACTCCCCCACGGCTTGTGCATTTGAAAATGGAAAATACCCATTAGAGTCTAATATGATTGTTAGAAAAGATATTTATGATCAAATTGGTGGGTTTAATTCTGAACTTCCAGGCGTAGTAGGAACTTTAAGAATTGGAGGAGAGGGAAAGGATTTATTTTATAAAATTTTAGCTCTGGGATATACCATTTATTATGATCCCAAGATTTGTGTTGAACATGTTGTTGAAGTTAAAAAGTTAACTTCAGAGTATATGTATCGAGTGGCCAGTGGTATTGGAAGAGGTGAAAAAACAAGAACAAAAGCCATCTCAAATACTGCATATTTCAAGAAAATAATAGAATATATATTCAAATTAGGGGCAGCAGTTATTTTAGGAATTAAATATGTACTTCAATTCACTCCAGCCAAATCGCTACCTGTAATTAAATTTAGGATTGATGCCTTAAAAGGATTGATAGGCACTGTATAAATTCTATTTCAATGACACCTTATTATTAGTGTAAAATTTTGTTTGCATAAATCATACCACTATTTTCAGTGATATGAGGTACATGTCTAAGTTGAAATGAATTATCGATTAAAACTTTTTCTATGGGATCGACACCTTTTTCATGCCATTCTATAATGGCCATTGCTACATTTTTTAAGTAATGTGAATTTTCTAGAGATTTAAAAATAGTATACTCTTCACCTTCACAATCTAGTTTTAATAAAATGCTGGCATTAGGATTTTCTGCATGTACCAAATCAAAAACTTTTTGGATTGATACCATTTTAACATTAATAATTTCTCCAGTTTTTTTACCATATTCATTTTTTTGATCAATAGTTGAAGCAGACAACAAACCACTTTCAAATAAAGTAATAGATCTTATTTCATTTACATTACTTACTCCTTCATTGATTAAATTAATTTTATGAGCCCATTTGGAATTAAATGATACATTATGCATTGCTTCTGTATAAGTGGCAGGAAATGGCTCGTAGCCATATACTTTTTTTACAAAAGGTTGATGTGCGAAATATAAAGAAGCTACACCCACATTCATGCCGATATCTATGACTACCATATCCTTATGTGATGTATCTATTGAATAAATTTTTTCTATAAAAATTTCATATAAAACAGCCATGTTTGAAAGTGATGCTACTCTAAAAATGAGTCCCTCTACTTCAACCATAAAATAAGAATTATGGGCTGCTGTCACCTTAAATAATGAATTAGACAATAATTCAATTAAAAAATGTATACTAAATTGAAATTGATGTAATTGTGCAATACAAATATAATTTTCTGTATTTGTAAATATTAATTTATCATGATGTACTTTCAACTGAGATGACCAATGTTTGGGCAATTTATAAAATGCAAATAAATAAGCAAGTTTCCAATGCTTTAACTTAAATAAGAAAAAACAAAATGATATTGATTTATTGATAATTCTAAAAAGATTCATTATTTTTTCCCCATTTTA
>CAZWTV010000076.1:0-8507 GCA_964637225.1 uncultured Sediminibacterium sp. | reverse complement strand
TCTTTTCATGAAATATTTTTTGGTGAATTTATGGTAATTAAAAAATTACTAAAAATAAAATGTAATTAATAATTGTTAGAAGGAATAAGCGCCCTTTTATATAATTGTATGGTGTTTTCTAATCCAAGATAAAGTGCATCGCTAATAAGCGCATGCCCTATACTTACTTCATCAATACTTGGAATAGATTCAATTAAGAAGGGTAAATTTATTTTATTTAAATCATGGCCTGCATTAATTCCAAGTCCTAATTTTTTTGCTAAGTCTGCTGCTTTTATGTAGGGGTTTATGGCTTTTTCTTTATAACCAGCTGCAAATTCTTTAGCATACATTTCAGTATATAATTCTATTCTATCAGTGCCTGTACTGGCTGCTGCTTCAACCATTTTTTCAATTGGATCAATAAATAGGGATACGCGTATACCTGCTTTTTTAAAAACTGAAACGATATCTTTTAAATAATCTTGCTCTTGAATGGTATCCCAACCATGGTCACTGGTTAATTGACTAAGTGTATCTGGTACTAATGTGACTTGATCAGGTTGGTTGTTTAGAACAAGATCTACAAATTTCTTTTCTTTAGGGTTGCCCTCAATGTTAAACTCTGTACTTAAAATGGCACTTAAATCATAAACATCTTGGTAGCGAATATGCCTTTCATCGGGCCTAGGATGAACGGTAATACCTTCTGCGCCAAAACGCTGACAATCCTTTGCTACTTGTAATAGATTGGGATAGTTTGAACCTCTGCTATTTCTTAGAGTGGCTATCTTATTTATGTTAACACTTAAACGAGTCATAGGCGAATTTAAGTTATTTTTGCATCTCAAAAATAGAACAATGGCTTATTCTAGTATGGAAGAATGTTTATTAGACTTGGAGCGTAATGGCATGCTTTTACGTATCAAAGAAGAAGTAGATCCTTATCTAGAAATGGCCTCTATTCATTTACGAATTTTCGAACAAAAAGGGCCTGCTATTTTATTTGAAAAAGTAAAAGGATCCAAGTATCGAGCTGCTTCCAATATTTTTGGCACACTTGAAAGATCTGAATTTATTTTTAGAGATACCCTACCTGCTGTCAAGCAATTAATAGATTTAAAAATAAATCCTTTAGCAGCCATTCAAAATCCTTTACAAACCTTAAGTGCTCTACCAGCCGCTATTAATGCTTTACCAAAAAAAAATCCTGTATCCAAGCCTGTTTTGTATAAAGAGATTCATATTAGTGATCTTCCATTAATACACCATCATCCCATGGATGGGGGTGCTTTTGTAACATTGCCACAAGTGTATACAGAAGATGCAGATAAGCCAGGCATTGGACATTCTAATTTGGGAATGTATCGCATACAATTAAATGGGAATGATTATTTATTGAATAAGGAAATAGGTTTACATTATCAATTACATCGTGGTATTGGGGTGCATCAAACCAAGGCCAATAAGAAAGGACTTCCTTTAAAAGTGAGTTGTTTTGTGGGTGGCCCACCTGCACATACAGTAGCAGCAGTAATGCCACTTCCAGAAGGAATGAGTGAGTTAAATTTTGCTGGTGTTCTTGCAGCAAAAAGATTTGCTTATTCATATGTAGATGGTTTTTGTATAAGTACGGACGCCGATTTTGTAATTACAGGAGAAGTATTTCCAGGAGAAAATAAACCAGAAGGCCCCTTTGGAGATCATCTGGGATATTATAGTTTACAACATCCTTTTCCGCTCATGAAAGTGCATAAAGTGTATGCCAGAAAAAATGCCATTTGGCCATTTACAGTGGTAGGAAGACCTCCTCAAGAAGATACTAGTTTTGGTCAACTCATACATCATATTACGGGTTCCGCAGTCGCCAATGAAATTCCTGGTTTAAAAGAAGTACATGCGGTAGATGCAGCAGGGGTGCATCCTTTATTATTGGCAATTGGAAGTGAAAGATATACGCCTTATTTAGAAAATAAAAAACCTGCAGAAATTTTAACTATTGCCAATCATATTTTAGGAACTGGACAATTAAGTTTGGCAAAATTTGTATGGATTACAGCTGAATCTTCTTTAGATATTCATAATGTTGCTGCATTTTTTGAGTATATGTTAGCTAGAATGGATTTTTCTAATGATTTACATTTTTATACCAAAACCACCATGGATACTTTAGATTATTCTGGCGATGGTTTAAACAGTGGATCAAAATTAGTGTTGGCGGCTCATGGTCAACAGAGAAGAACTTTGGCCCATTGCGTTCCTGAAAAAATTGCTTTATTAAATGCCGATGCGACATTAGTCATGCCTGGCATCATTGCACTGAGTGCCTCTAAAACTTCTCTACTATCATTACAAGAAAAATTAAAAGGATATGGAGAAGAATTACTAGAAATGCGAGGAGTTGCTCTTATTGTGATTACAGAAAATCCTGTTTGGATGGCAGCCAATTTTAATAATTTTGTCTGGGCTACTTTCACTAGAACTAATCCTGCTAATGATATAGAAGGAGTAGACAGTTTTATTCAAAATAAACATTGGGGAGCAAAGGGCCCCCTTATTTTTGATGCAACAATAAAAAAACATCATGCTCCAGCTATGGAAAAAAATAAGGTAGTGGAAGAAAAAGTAACAGACTTATTAAAAAACTATGGTTATTAGTATTTCTTGAAAGTATAAAGTAGTATAACTTTTTTCAATTCTACTACTTTTATACTTCAATCCATGTATGATCGGCTAACAATTTAACTGAAGCAACAAATTGTGCAAATGGACCAGCGCCACCGCCCCATTCACTTGGAGCTACCAAAGAAAGTACGTGCGAGCCATCTGTTTTTTCATACACATGATAAATTTGACCTATCTGTGGTTTGAAAGTAATTTTAGCTTCGTAAATCATTAAACTTAATTCTTTTCGTTTTCTAATTTCTTGCGCTTGCTTTGCTAATAATTCAATTTGCTCTTTGATTTGATTTAACTGCATATTGGTTTGGTCTTCCATAGCAGATAAGGCTTTGTGTTTGATAACTCCCTCCTTGGTAGGGCGAATAGCTACACTGCCTGCAGAGGAGGCATAAGGTAAAACACTAAGTTGTTTATGATAAACTTCTATATTTTTAAAAGTTTCTCCATTCTCTTTGATTCCAAAGTGAGTCACCTTCAAAAAACCATTTGCTAAAATTTCATGTACCACTTTTAAAACTTGTTTATTGTCTTTATTAAATTGAACTGTTAAACAAGAGGCGTTATTAATTTCAGCAATTACTTCATGGGCCAATGAAGGATTATCAAACACTTGGGCTATACCATTAGGTATAACACTATATTGTGCATAGAAAGCTTCATTCTCTATGTTTACCCAATTATGACTAAAACTAAGGGCATGGGCATTTTGAACACTTTCAATTTTGTAATTACCCGATTTTGGAACCAATTGGTACTCAAATTCACTTTTTTCGGGGAAAAGCTGCCAGCTAGCTAAAAAATTATATGCTTGAACCATAAAATAAATAACAAAATTTACATTGAAAAGTTGAAATGAGATGTAATGTTTGGGTTACCATTCTAATTAATTTGAACAAAATCGGGTTTACTTATAATACTAGAATTATACTTATATCTTATGTTAGTGAGCAGGCTCACATTCCAAGGGCTTAATTGGAAATTGGTTCTAGGAAAATAGAAAGCTTTTAACTCAATAGTTCCAAAAATTAGACTTTCATTTCTAAGTCTCATACCAGATCCAATGGATGAGTATATATCTCCATTCACAATGGGTTGACCTACTGTTCTCAAATAAGTAATATTTGCAAATGCAAAAGGGGAGGTTTTAAAACCATAGAAAGATCTATTATTGTACCAAACCGATTCCCAGTTAGCTGTAATACGAGTACTTCCATAAATTCGCTCTTTATTTAATTGGGGTATACCATAGTTGCTATTAATTAATAAGGCTTCATTGAATTTGTTTTTAAGTGTTTCAGTGAAACTTAAGTTTATAATAGATCGGTATTTAAATCCATTTTTTAAATATTGAAGTTTATTAATTTGTTCAATACTTGCAATAAAACGAACATCTTGTAATTGACCATCCTCATAACTTGATCCTGTACTTATAGTGGTATGTCTAAAATTGTCATTATGCAAAGATTGATAAGACTCTATTTGAATTCCTAAATAAGGGAGTGCGTAATTCTCTCTACTATAGGTACCCGAAGTAATTACCAACGATTTGCCTGTGGGTAAATCTTCGTTTCTGCCAAATCCATATAAGTATTGTGTTCTAATAATTTTTTGTTTAAAGAAACTAAATGAACCTAAGTAAGCTTTAATATTTTGATAATTTTTATCTATTTGTGTTAAATAGTCAATGGGCCTTTGATGATATTCATTTTCAAAATAACGTAGTTGTATAAAATAGTGCAAATTATTTGCACTTAGTAATAAATTTTTATTGAATAATTGATATCCAATCCAAGCATCATAATGTCTTGCATTATAATTATAAGTACTAACGAATAAGGAATCTGACCATTTACTAGGATATGCATTTAAATTTTTTGCAAAATTCATTTCAAATCCCCAGGTCCATCTACTATTGGGAGTTAGTAAAGGGCGATTACCACTCAAATAATAAGTGGACTCAGACAAATCTCCATTCGCTAAATTCGGTGCAAAAGATTTTGCCCCTATATTGATGTCGGTAAAGGTTCCAAAAATATTTCTATTAGAATAATCAATTCCCCATCCCATTTTATTAGTTCTATTTTTGTCATAGAGATGACTAAGCATAAAAGCATTACCACCATCATTAGCATTTTCTGTACTAAATGAAGCAGTAAATGAATTAGCGCTACGAAAATTAAAACTTCCACCAAATGGAAATATGTCTTTAGTAATTATGTATAATTCTACTTCATTCGTGTCTGAGGAAGATAAAGAAGCTAAAATTCGGGCATCTTGAATGTAGGGTAAATCTCTAATCCATTTTTCATTATAAGCAATCACTAAAGGGTCAAGGATTTCTTGTTCTTTTATAAATACATTTTTTCTTATAATATTTTCTTTGGTTTTATTATGTAACTTGTCTGCCCAATCAATTAAATAATCGTTTTTTATTTTGTAGGGATTCACAATACTCGATCCAAAATGTTTTTGCTCAATATGAATTGTTTTAATTTTTTTCCCTTTAAATTGAGCTACTTCCTGAGCATACCTATTTAAATAAATAAAAGTAGAGTCAATAAAAGAGCTAGGCGTCCCTTTAAAAGGTTTCATGATAGCTTGAAATAAACTATCTCTGGAATAAGCAATGTATTTTGGCAAATCTTTTAATTGTGCATTTGATTGAATGTATAAACAACATAAAATCTGCAACATTAAAAATTTTTTAAAAAAAGAACTCATGGTATTGTTATTTCATTACAATACTTTTACTGCTCTTTTTCTTAAAGATTCAATAGGTATATTTAAATATTTTCCAATTGGTTTACCTGCTCTGTAACTAATAACCCTCAAGGATGCCACATCTTCTGGAAGTAAAAAAGGTCCAGTGTACTTATCGCTATAATTGTCTGGCATTTGGTCATTTATAGTGTAATAAATATCTAAACCTTCCACTTCACCTTCCATAGTGCAAAATAATTGTCCTTTAGTATTTAATTGTGTGGTCACAATAGGATCATAAATACTTTTAGCATACCTTACATTTGCAGCATCAAGTTTATCAAATTGTTGTTCCACTTTTTTTGAAAAACTATTCCAATTCTTTTTTTCTTTTGGTGACCAACTAGTCTCAGCCACTGCCATGGCTCTTGGCCAAGTCATATATTGAGCATATCTCATGTCAAATATTTGTTCAGACCATTGATTTGCTTGGTTACCTAATATTAAACTTGGATCAATTCCATCCGGTATAGGTTCATAAGAATAAGTGGTTTTCATTCTTAATCCACGATACACTTTACCTTCCGCAGTGAGTTCACCCTGATAAAAATCGATATAATTGTAATCGTTAGGAGACATAACAACTTTATGGCCTTGTTTTGCAGCCTCGATACCACCTTTTACTCCTCTCCAACTCATCACTGTTGCATCTCCAGATAAACCGCCTTCTAAAATTTCATCCCAACCCATCATTTTCTTTCCTTTACTATTTATTATTTTTTGTACTCTTCTTACAAAGTAACTTTGAACTTCATTTTGATTTTTTAAGCCTTCTTTTTTCATTAAAGCTTGAACATTAGGAGATTTTTCCCAATTATTTTTTGCATTCTCATCTCCTCCCATGTGAATATATTCATAAGGGAATAGGGGAGCGATTTCACTAAAAATTTTATCTAAATATTCATATACAGTTTCATTGGATGGGTCTAAAGAATTATCAATTCTAGCAGTGACGTGTCCATTCAAACCATCCCAATCCATAAATTCATCTCCTGCATTTACCTGAAATGGGTAATGAGGAGTAGTACTTAAAAATGGGTAAGCTGTAATCATTGCTAAGCTATGACCTGGTATGTCTACTTCAGGTATTACTTCTATAAATCTTGCTTTTGCATAAGCTACTACTTCTTTAATATCTTCTTGTGTATAATATCCACCATAAGTTTTAGGTTCGTCCAAAGCGGGTGTGGTAATATTTGCCCATTTACCTTTACGTTCTGCTCTCCATGCCCCCACGCTAGTTAATTTAGGCAATGATTTAATTTCTATTCTCCAACCTTGGTCGTCTGTCAGATGCCAGTGGAATCGGTTAAATTTATAACGAGCCATGTCATCAATAAAAGTGAGTACTTCTGATTTGCTAAAAAAATGTCTACTCACATCTAACATGAGTCCTCTCCATCCAAAACGCGGTTTGTCAACAATGGAAACATAAGGTAAAGACCATATAGTATTATCTTGTAAGGAATTTGAATAAATGTTATTTGGTAATAATTGCATTATTGTTTGCCATCCAAAAAATAAGCCTGCATTTGAATTGGCTTTTAATTGAATTCCTTTTTCATTCACGTCCAAAGCATACCCTTCTGCACCTAAATTGGCATCATTGACAATTTGAATATCAATAATGGCTTTATTTTTTGTAAAATTTATTTCTCTTCCGGCTGTATTTTTTAATTTATCAGCCATAGTAGTAGCTATTGTATTAGCTGAGCTAGTTACATGGAAGGTTATTAATTTTGGAAGCGTGTATGAACCTTTACCTTGGGTCATTTGATAAGGTTCTGGAATAATAGATATGTTTTGGGCGTAGACGCTAGAAATTGTTCCAAAAAGAATTACAATAGAAAGAATTTTATTCAGTTTCATACAATAAATTTTTTTCAAGAAATTAAATTAAATCAAAAAGGTAAATATATAGCTTTTAGTAGGGGTAAAGCTATGGCTTTAAAGTTACATAAAAATCATAAAAAAGCCGTCCCGAGTCTCGGGACGGCTTGGGGGAACCTACACCAATATAAAAAATTTATTTTTAGTATCTGTAAGCGTCTGTTTTAAATGGACCTGCTTTTGGGATGCCTAAATAAGCTGCTTGTTCATTAGTTAATTCATCGAGTTCAGCACCAATTTTTGCTAAGTGTAAGCGAGCTACTTTTTCATCTAAATGCTTTGGTAAAACATACACTTTATTTTCGTAGTTTTTATGGTTAGTCCATAATTCTATTTGAGCTAATGTTTGATTAGAGAAAGAGTTGCTCATTACAAAACTTGGGTGGCCAGTGGCGCAACCTAAGTTGACTAAACGACCTTCGGCTAGAACTATTACATCTTTACCATCAATATTATATAAATCTACTTGAGGTTTGATTGTGTCTTTTGTATGACCATAATTTTTATTTAACCAAGCCATATCAATTTCAATATCGAAGTGTCCAATATTACAAACAATGGCTTTGTCTTTCATAGCTCTGAAATGTTTTTCAGTAATTAAATCACGACAACCTGATGCAGTAACAATGATATCGGCTTCTTTTACTGCATTTTCCATTTTCTTCACTTCAAAACCATCCATGGCAGCTTGTAAAGCACAAATAGGATCAATTTCTGTAACAATTACACGACAACCTGCTCCACGTAATGAACCAGCAGAACCTTTTCCAACATCACCATAAGAACCTACTACTGCTACTTTTCCAGCCATCATTACATCGGTAGCACGACGAATAGCATCTACTAATGATTCTTGACAACCATATTTGTTATCAAACTTAGATTTGGTAACAGAGTCGTTAACATTAATAGCAGGAATGGGTAAAGTACCTTTTGCCATACGCTCATATAAACGATGTACACCAGTAGTTGTTTCTTCGCTTAAACCTTTTACACCAGCCACTAAATGCGGATATTTATCTAATACCATATTAGTTAAATCACCACCATCATCTAAAATCATATTTAAAGGACGATCTGCACCACCAAAGAATAAAGTTTGCTCAATACACCAATCTCCCTCTTCAATGGTTTGGCCTTTCCAAGCAAAAACACCCACACCTGTTGCAGCAATAGCTGCGGCAGCTTGGTCTTGC
>CAZWTV010000075.1:0-8697 GCA_964637225.1 uncultured Sediminibacterium sp. | reverse complement strand
AAAATACTTTTCATGTTGCAAGTACAGGGGGCTGGGATTATATTTCTATCAATCCGATTTCAAATAAATTATATATATCTCATGGAACTCAAGTTAATATTTTAGATAAAACCTCTGGAGATTCTTTGGGCATAATTACCAATACACTTGGTGTTCATGGAATCGCATTTATTAATTCTCTACAAAAAGGTTTTACAAGTAATGGAAGAACTAATGATGTTACTGTTTTTGATTTAAAATCTAATGAAGTCATTACCAAAATTGCTACTGGTGAAAATCCAGATGCTATATTTTATGAAGAATTTTCCAAACAAATTATTACTTGTAATGGTAGATCTAAAGACTTAACTATTATTGATCCAATAAATTATAAGATAATCGCAACAATACCTGTTGGTGGAAAACCAGAAACAGCAGTAAGTGATAATGCGGGATATATTTATGTAAATGTGGAGGATAAAAATGAAATAGTAAAAATTGATATTAAAAAAAATGAAGTAGTAGCACATTGGTCTATTGAGCCTGGGGAAGAACCTACAGGGTTAGCTATTGATATCATGACTAAAAGATTATTTGCTGGAACTAATAAAAAATTAATGGTAATAGATGCTACTAGTGGTAAAGTAGTTACTCATTTACCTATAGGGGAAGGATGTGATGGAGTTGTTTTTGATAATAAGTTAAAATATATTTATACCTCAAATGGTGAAGGTACAATGACTATAGTAAAAGAAAATAGTGCTAACGATTTTAAAGTTCTTGATAATATAAAAACTAAAAGAGGGGCAAGAACGATAGGAATAGATGCAGCCAGCCATTTAGTATATCTTCCAACAGCAGAATTTGAACCTCAACCAATTGGTGAGAAATCAAGACCTAAAATGATTCCAGGCACTTTTCAAATTTTAGTATATGGAGTAAATTAACTTATACTTTTAAAAATGAAATATATCTTATCATTTCTATTTTGTTGGATGGTACATACTATTGCAGCACAGGATAGTCTAAGCTTTATTAGAGTTAACCTTGTGGGGTATACTACCTCTGCATCGAAAAGAGCAATTGTTATTTCAAAAAAGAAATTAAAAACTAAGTTTTTTCTTTACAATTTACATACTAAATCAAGTACACCTATAAATTCTATATTATCAAACAATGAGCCTTGGGAACCTTTTTCATTTAATTATACACTTGATTTTAGTTCAGTTACTACAGAAGGAGATTATCAAATTCAATCAGTGGATGGAAAATTGAATTCTCCTCAATTTCATATTGGTGCTTATCCTGCATTATTTGAAGATGTTGTACATTTCATGCAAACACAACGTTGTGGCTATAATCCTTATATAGATGCAATTTGTCACCCATTAGATGGAAGGTCATATTATGGCAATATGCCCGATAAAACATACGTAAATGCAACAGGTGGATGGCATGATGCAGGAGACCAGCTAAAATATCTTATTACTGGATCTAATGCAACTGCTAGAATGTTGCAGGCTTGGAATTGGAATAAAAAAGCTTTTAAAGATCAATATAATGCATGGGGGCAGAAAGGTAGTAATGGGATACCAGATATCTTAGACGAAGCAAAATGGGGTTTAGATTGGATACACCGACTTCATCCTGCACCTAATCAATTAATTCATCAAGTAGCTGATGACAGAGATCATCTAGGATTTAAACTTCCCAATGAAGATGCTGCTAACTATGGATTTGGTATGAACAAGGATCGACCTGCTTATTTTGCAAATGGGGAACCTCAGGGACTTGGAAAGTATAAAAGTACATCAACTGGTGTTGCTAATATCGCTGGAAGATCGGCTGCTGCTATGGCTTTGGGTTATATGATATGGAAAAATGATTTGAAAGATGAATCCTTTGCATTACAATGTTTGAAAGATGCAAAGGAACTTTATGCAATGGGTAAAGCCAAAGAAGGGTATCAACAAGGAAATAGTTATGGGGCACCTTACCGATATAATGAAAATACTTGGGCAGATGATATGGAATGGGGCGCTGCTGAACTTTATAAAGCAACAGGTGAAAAAAACTATTTAGAAGATGCTATTCATTATGCTAATGTAATTGCTGAATATTCTTGGATGGAAAAAGATAGTACTTCTCATTATGAAATGTATCCTTATGTCAACATGGGGCATTTTGCTTTATGGGAAATAGGTCCAGATAGTATCAAAAATAAAATGATAAATTATTATGCACATAATCTTGATAGAATTTTAAGTAAAGCGAAACTTAATGATTATGGAGTGGGGCATCTTTTCGTTTGGTGTTCTAACAATTTTGCTGCGGCAGTTTCAACACAAGCTTTATTATATAAAAAAATGACCGGTGATAATAAATATGCTAATTTAATGCAGGATCATCTTAATTGGTTATTAGGTTTAAATCCATGGGGAACTAGTATGATTACGGGTATTCCAGAAAATGGAGATTTTCCATTGGATGTGCATATGCCATTTTGGAGAATTAATAAAGAAGTTATCAAAGGAAGCTTAGTGGATGGACCACTTTGGTCCTCTATACATGAAGGCATGCTAAAAATTTCTTTAAGCGAACCTGATGAATATAAGATGTTTCAACCCAAACATATTACTTATTGGGATGACTGGGCCGATTATTCCACTAATGAGCCCACTATGGATGGATCAGCTGATTTATTTTTATTATTGACGCATCTTTTTGATGAGGGTATAAAATAATTATAATGATAAAAATAAGTGCTGTAATTACATTTTTATTTTTCTTTTTATCTACTTCAGCTCAAATAAAAAATGGTATTCAAGAAAAAGAAGGTGCATGGATAAGAGGAGATGTACATAAAAAGACTATTTATCTTTGCTTTACAGCGCACGATTTCATGGAAGGCCTCCCTTTTGTAATTAAAACACTTACAAAACAAAACATAAAAGCATCATTTTTTTTAACTGGAGATTTTATTAGAAATCATCCACATCTTACAAAAAAGTTATATCAACTTAAGCATTACGTTGGAGCGCATTCAGACAAACATTTACTTTATTGTGATTGGCAAAAAAGAGATAGTTTACTACTACCCATTGACGAAATCAAAAAAGACATTTTGAATAATATAAATACACTTGATGCTTTAGGTATTCCAAAAATTAAAACTAAATTTTTTATGCCACCTTATGAATGGTATAATAAGCAAATTGCCAATATGATTTACTCTTCGGGTTTTGTACTTATTAATTTTACACCGGGGACTTCTTCCAATGCCGATTATACTACACCAGATATGAAAAACTATCTTAGTGCTGATACTTTGTTATCACGTATTGTACATTATGAAAGTCAAATGCAAAATGGATTGAATGGGTTTTATCTATTAATCCATGTAGGAACCGATCCAAAAAGAACCGATAAATTATATTTTAAACTTCCCCAGCTTATTCAAATTCTAAAATCAAAAGGGTATCACTTTTCTCCATTTTAAAAAATTTTACGTTTATCATTTTCTTTACCATTACTTTTAAAATTTTAATATATTGTGTGAATCAAAAACTTAATTATAATTCTCCTATGAAATGTATAAAAATTCTGCTAACCTTATTTATTGTAATAGGAAGCATTAGGGAAATAAAAGCTCAACAGTTTCTAACTGTTAAAAATATCAATGGTCCAACCTTAGGATACGCTCCTAGCTCTGGAGTTCAAATTTTAAAAATGGATGGCTTATTTTTTAAAGATTTAAATAAAAATGGAAAATTAGATAAGTATGAAGATTGGCGTTTATCCATTGATGAACGTGCTAAAGATTTAGCTTCCAAAATGTCAGTTGCTCAAATAGCCGGTTTAATGTTATATAGTGGACATCAATCCATACCTGCTATGCCCAGAGGTATGGGGTCTGCTACTTACGATGGTAAGCTATTTACAGAAAGTAAAGCCAATGCTTTTGATTTATCGGATCAACAAAAAATATTTTTAAGAGATGATCATGTAAGGCATGTTTTAGTTACCTCTGTGCAGAGCACAGAAGTGGCCGCAAAATGGAGTAATAATATTCAAGCTTTTGTAGAAGGTTTAGGGTTAGGTATTCCAGCTAATAATAGTTCTGATCCAAGAAATGGAGTATTAGCTACTGCAGAATATAATTTAGGTTCAGGTGGTGCTATTTCTATGTGGCCTGAATCAATTGGACTTGCAGCTACTTTTGATCCTTCCTTAGTAGAAAAATTTGGGCATATAGCAGCACAAGAATATCGTGCTTTAGGAATTACTACTGCATTGTCGCCTCAAATTGACTTAGGCACTGAACCTCGTTGGAGTAGAATTAATGGAACATTTGGGGAAGACCCTTGGCTAGATGTAGCTATGGCAAGAGCTTATGTAGACGGTTTTCAAACTTCTGTAGGTAAAGATGAAATAAAAAATGGTTGGGGATATAAAAGTGTAAACACCATGGTAAAACATTGGCCAAGTGGGGGTCCTGAAGAAGGAGGTCGTGATGGTCATTTTGCTTATGGAAAATTTGCAGTATATCCAGGTAAAAATTTTAATACACACCTCATTGCGTTTACAAAAGGTGCATTTCAATTAAAAGGTAAAACAAATTCAGCTTCTGCCGTTATGCCTTATTATACTATATCATACAATCAAGATACAGTATATCATGAAAATGTTGGCAATGGTTATAGTAAATATATTATTACCGATTTATTACGCCATAAATATAAATATGATGGAGTGGTTTGTACCGATTGGTTAGTGGTGGGTGATGAAGGCTCAACACCAGATATGTTTAAGGGAAAGTCTTGGGGCATGGAAAATAAAACAAATGCAGAAAGACATTATAAAGTCATACAAGCAGGTGGAGATCAATTTGGGGGTAATAATGAAGTGAAGCCTGTATTGGAAGCTTATCAAATGGGTGTGCAAGAAGTTGGAGAAGCTGCAATACGTGCACGTTTTGAACAATCTGCAGTAAGATTATTAAGAAATATTTTTAGAGTTGGATTATTCGAAAACCCTTACCTAGATGTTACTAATTCAGTATCTATTGTGGGAAATGCTTCATTTATGAAAGCAGGGTATGAGGCACAATTAAAATCTATTGTATTATTAAAAAATAAAAATGCAGTACTACCAATGGTAAAAAATAAAACTGTCTTTATTCCTAAAAAAGTTATTCCAGCAGGTAGAGATTGGTTTGGTAACATTACTGAAGAAAAAATTATTGAACCTGTTGCAACTTCTTTAGTAAAAAAATATTTTAATGTAACAGAAGATCCATCAAAAGCAGACTTTGCTATAGTATTTGTAAATAGCCCTAATGGAGGCACTGGATATGATTTAGAGGATCGTAAAAAAGGAGGAAATGGTTATTTGCCTATATCATTACAATATGGTCCCTATACTGCAGAATATGCTAGAGCGCAAAGTATAGCTGCTGGAGATCCTATCATTGATCCTACTATTAAAAATAGATCGTACAAAGGCAAAACTTTTACTGCCTCTAATACTAAAGACTTAGACTTAATCTTACAAACTAAAAAAATAATGAATGGTAAACCTGTTATTGTAAATATTACAGCTTCTAAACCAATGATTTTTAGTGAATTTGAATCTCAAGTAGATGCTATTATAATGAATTTTGGCGTCCAGAATCAGGCCATATTGGATGTTATTTCTGGTGCTTTTGAACCATCTGGTTTATTGCCATTACAAATGCCATTAGATATGAAAACTGTGGAATTACAACAGGAAGATGTGCCACATGATATGAAAGTACATGTAGATTCAGAAAATCATGCTTATGACTTTGGCTATGGTTTGAATTGGAAAGGTGTTATTCATGATGTAAGAAAAGCAAAATATAGCGCTGTAAAAAAGTAAAAATTACTTTAAATAAATTTTATATTTATATTACTTAATTCATACCTATGGTAATACGTTACTTTCGTAAATTTTTTATACTAGCTCTTTTTTTCTTTTCAATAGAAGCCAATAGTCAGTTGCATAAAAGAATAAAATTTACACCAACAAATTATTATTCATTTTTTTCTGGCGATATAAAACCAGTATTAAGTATAGAATCTGGAGATACTATTACTACTAGCTCAGTGGATTGTGATGGCTTTGATAAAAATAGAAAACTATGTACCCAGGGTAAGTCGGTAAATCCTTTAACAGGCCCCTTTTTTATTAAAGGTGCAGAAGCGGGAGATATAGTAAAAATTACTTTTACTGATATAAGATTCAGTAGAAATACAGCTTTTAGTTTACCTTTTTTTCACCCTAGAAGTATGAATGATAGTATTGCTCAGCTTGCTAATAACGACTCCATTCCTATTATTTGGGATTTAAATTTTAAAGAAAATACCGCCTCTGTTCATAAGAAGACTATGCATTTGAATAATTTTAAAGTAGCAATCCGTCCCTTTTTTGGCTGTGTAGGTTTGGCAGCTCAAGGAAATCAAATGTTGAGCACTGCCGATTCAGGGCCTTCTGGTGGAAACATGGATTTTAATAGAATTACAAAAAATGCATCCGTTTATTTACCAGTTTATCATAAAGGAGGTCTCTTATATATTGGCGATGGACATGCAGCACAAGGTGACGGTGAAATTAATTTATGTGCATTAGAAACTTCTCTAGATTATGATTTTACCGTACAATTAATAAAAAAACCGGCTCAAAAAATTGAATATCCAAGAGTCGAAGATGATACTTATATAATGACTGTGGGAATGGATGCTAGTTTAGATAATTGTATAAAAATTGTAAATAAAGGCATGTTAGAATGGTTACAAGAATTATATCATCTTAGTATTGAAGAAGCCACTCAAGTAATGGGTTCTTCTATGGAATATAAAATTACCGAAATTGTTGATCCTAAAGTAGAAGTGGTTGCTATGATAAAAAAGAAAACATTAAGATTAATTTCTAAAAACTAATCATCCAATTTTACAAATAGAAGTTTTAAATATATATTAAAATAGCATTCATTTTATAGTATGAAATTGAAAACATTAAGAAATGTGTTATATTTATATATGTAAATAAAATAAATCTTTTGTATGGATAGAAAAGAATTTTTATCACAAATTGGAGTTGGTTCTGCAGGTATGTTTTTATTCACTTGTCTAGGTGGTTGTATGAAATCTGCAGATGCAAATTCTATTCAAGCACCTTCTAATGTTAACTTTACTGTAGATATTTCTACAGCTACTTATTCAGTATTGCAAACTATCGGAAAATATGTTTATGTAAATGGAATAATTATTGCAAAAGCCACTAATGGTAATTTTTTAGCAGTTTCCCAAGCTTGCACCCATCAAGGAGTTTCTGTAGTGTACCAAAGTAATGGTAAATTTTATTGTCCTAGTCATGGATCGGTATTTAATCCAGATGGTACAGTAGTAGTGGGACCAGCCAACATGCCATTGAAACAATATAATATAGCGGTAAATGGAAATATACTTACTATTACCGGATAATTAATTCTAGATTTATCATGAAACAAAGCCTCCTACTTCTATTTCTAATTTCATTTAATATTATAAGTTTTGGTCAAACAGATAGTTTGTTAAAAGCTTTACAAGTTGATACTTCTTCTAACCAACAAGAGTTGTTCCCTAAAAAAATGCTTTTTACTCAAAGAATTTTATGGGGTGAGAATGGGATGATGAGGGGAAGTCAAATAGTAACTCGAGCAATAAGACAGCAAGATTTACTACTTCGAAGAAAAATGCTTGTTACACATCAGGTGCTTGGTTTTGCAACTTTAGGTGGTCTTATAGGGCAGGCAATAATAGGTCCCAAGCTTTATAATGATCCTGGTAATTCCAGTTTACATCATGCCCATACTGCTTTGGCATGGGGAGTAAATACTACTTACTCTCTTACTGCAATGATGTCATTATTTTCACCTCCACCATTGATTAATCGAGATAAAGGATTATCTTCTATAAGATTACATAAATGGTTGGCTGTAGTTCATATGGCTGGTATGATTGGCACTAATATTTTAGCTTCACAAATGGAAAATGGACGTAATCCTCAATTAAGACCTTATCATAGAGCAGCTGCTTATACAACATTTGCATCTTTTGCAGCTGCCATGATTGTCATTAAATTTTAATTCAATGAAATTTTTAATTTTTATAATTTCCTTATTAGGAAACTTTTCAAATAAATCTCAACAAACCGATTTAATTAAATCAAGTAGAATTGATAAGAGTAAATCTTTCATCAATTATCATATGTCTCACCCTATGCATAATTGGGATGGTACTAGTAAAGACATTGATGGAATAGTGCAGTATGAGGATAATTCAAAAAAAATAAATAAAGTAGTTATCTCAGTCAAGATTAGCTCCTTTGACAGTAAAAATTCAAATAGAGATGCACATATGTTAGAAATCACAGATGCTATAAAATATCCTTCGGTAACTTTTGTAAGTACCACAATTAAAGAAGAAGGATCGAATGTAGATATATCGGGTATTATCAATTTTCATGGTGTAAATAAACCTATACATTTCATTGGTAATGAAATAGTAGTTAATAATAAAAAAATAATTAATGGTGAATTTATTGTGCTTTTGGAAGATTTTAAAATTGAGCGCCCTTCTATGATGCTTATGAAAACCGATAATGAGATGAAAATGAATTTTTCAGTAGAATATCTAATGAATTAATTATATATTT
>CAZWTV010000074.1:0-8737 GCA_964637225.1 uncultured Sediminibacterium sp. | reverse complement strand
CATAAAATAGAAGATCTTTCATAGCTAACTTATTCTTTTGTTTCTGTTAAGATTCGTTTAAGGTCTGCAAAAATAGGGGGTAAAACTCAAAAATGGGCAAAAAAGGGCAACTTTACTCCACTAGAGAGGTGGTATCTACTTTACCTGTAAAGACAGAGGCAATTTGCTTGCCTTTATAGATAGATTTATTGAATTTATTACCTAAAATTATAATGGTAGCCGATTCATTGATTAAGCGAGTAAATACTGTATTATTACCATGCCACCAACCATTATGATAGACAAGTTTTTCTTCATTGGGTTTTGCCAAAATGCGCCAACCTAAGCCGTAATTATGATAATATTTAGTAGTGGGACTTTGAGGCTGGGTGGCCATTTCTAAAGTAGAAGTTTTAACATAGCTACCTTCTGTTAAAGCTTTATCCCATAAATACATATCTCTTGCAGTACTGTAAACATTTTTATCTCCATAAATACAATCAAACTTTTCAATTTTATAAGGGACCAATCTGGCATTATAAGAAGGTATGTATTTATCAATACTATTTACACTAAAAATATAGGTGTTTTCCATTTTTAAAGGTTTGAATAAAGTCTCTGACATATAACTTGGAAAATCTTTACCAGTAATTTTTTCAATGATTAAAGCAAGTAAAACAAAATTGGTATTACAATATTTAAAAACCTTATCAGGTCTAGCAGCAGGGGCAGGACGTTTGGTAATCATAAAATCGAGTACATCCTGATTGGTGTAAAAGCCTTGTTTAAAAGGACTCTCAGAACTTATAAGTTTAATTTTTTTTACCCAACGACCTTTTTTATTTTTTACTTTAACAGAGGTATATTTATGAGACTCCATAAAATGGGTATAGTCGGGTAATCCACTTCTATGCGAAAGAAGTTGTTCAATAGTAACTTCTGTGTAAGGAAAATGGGCAATATATTTTGTAACAGGTGCTTTTAAATCTAATAAATTTTGCTCCCACAATTTTAGAGCAGCCATACCTGTAAAAGTTTTTGATATGGAAGCCAAATGAATAGGGGTTTCAGGCATCATGGCTGTTTTATCTGAAAAATTTGAAAACCCTTTGTAATCTTCAAAAATTACTTCCCCTTTTTTTGCAACCAATATTTCTCCACTAAATCCTTTGTTTCCTAAAAGACTTTCATATTTTGCTTTTACTTCGGCAATGAGACGATCTTTTTCATCATTTTTTAAAGCATTCGTGGTAGGTTGGATAATTAAAAAACGGGGGCCTTGTCCAGTACCACAGGCTATGCTTAAAAAGAAAAAACATAGAAAAAGAGTGAAACGAGTGAACATCTGTTAGTTTTATTAGGTTTGTATAACCATTTATAGGTACAAAAATAACGATAGAATGACATAATTTATTGTTAATGAATACTAAACAACTAAAATTTTTTAACTTTGTTGCATGAATAATTTTATTGCCACTAGTTATCCTAAGGATAAAATTAAGGTCTTATTCCTTGAAAACATTAGTGACAAGGCAGTTCAATATTTTAAAGATCAAGGCTATAACGATGTTAAAAAAGTAACTGGGGCACTAGGAGAGGAAGAATTAATTAAAATTATTAAAGATGTTCATATTTTGGGTATTCGTTCCAAAACATTCATCTCCAAAAAAGTTTTAGATCACGCAAAAAAATTACAAGCCATTGGCTGCTTTTGTATTGGCACTAATCAGGTAGATCTTAAAGCATGCAAGCAAAAAGGTGTTGCTGTTTTTAATGCTCCCTATTCTAATACCAGAAGTGTCGCGGAACTTGTTATAGGAGCCTCTATAATGCTCATTAGAAAAATCATAGATAAAAATATTGCAGCCCACAAAGGAATTTGGAACAAAGATGCTAAAGGTAGTTTTGAATTAAGAGGGAAAACCTTAGGGATCATAGGTTATGGCAATATTGGTACTCAATTAAGTATCCTAGCAGAAGCTATGGGTATGAAAATTCAATATTTTGATATTGAAACTAAATTACCCTTGGGAAATGCCAAACCTGCAAAATCTTTAAAAGATGTAGTAAGTAGTTCAGATATTATTTCTCTGCATGTTCCTGAAACTAATCAAACTAAAAACTTATTTAGTAAGTTGGTTATAAGCCAATGTAAACAAGGATCTATCATAATTAATTATGCGCGTGGTGAAGTGGTAGATTTAGTGGCATTAAGCAATGCCATTATGGATAAAAAAATAGCAGGAGCAGCAATTGATGTATTTCCAGTTGAACCTGAAAAAAATGGAGACAGTTTTTCATCACCACTTCAAGGATTACCCAATGTGATTTTAACTCCTCATATTGGAGGATCTACAGAAGAAGCACAAGAAAATATTGGAGAAGATGTAAGTAGTAAATTATATCATTATTTGGAACGTGGTGTTTCATACGGCTCTCTTAGTATTCCAGCGATAAGCTTACCTCCTGTAGAAAATGCACACAGAATTTTACATATTCACAATAATGTACCTGGCGTGTTGAGTGCAATTAATACTGTCATGTCAAAAAATAAAATAAATATTGTGGGACAATATTTGAAAACCAATGATGAAATTGGCTACGTGGTTTTAGATGTTGAAACAAAATTATCTAAAACTGCATTTGCACTTCTCAAAGAAGTTAAACACACTATTCGTGCGAGAATGTTGTATTAATTTTAATTTAGTTGCTCTAACATTTTTTTTATCTCTTGAATATCAACACCTGTTGCTTGTAAATTTTCATTCATAGAGTTTTTAGTATAATTCATTTTACTTTCCACTAAAAGCCTTGCACTACTATGAATTTCTTTGACACCTGTTGATTGAATAATTTCTTTGATATTATTTGATCGAACCCCAGATCCAGGCATAATAATTATTCTATCATCCGCCTTTTCTACTAATTTTTGTAATAAGGTTATGGCATCGGCCACTTGAGGTACTTGACCACTAGTTAAAATTCTTTTACAACCAGTTTGAATAATATCTTCTAAAGCATTCAAAGGGTCTAGACATCTATCAAAAGCTCTATGAAAACTAATTTGCATAGAGGATCCCGCTAACTCAACAAGTTCTTTAGTTCTTTTGGTATCAATACTTCCATCACTATTCAATAACCCAATCACAGCACCATTATACCCTAATTCTTTTATTTTTATAAGATCAGATTTCATGACTTCAAACTCTATTCTAGAATATAAAAAATCTCCACCCCTGGGTCGAATGATAGGGAAAATGGGTTGTGTGCTTAAAGATTTTAAGATTTGTAAACTTCCAAAAGAGGGCGTAGTTCCTCCTTCCTGCGGATTTTCACAAAATTCAATTCTATGGGCACCCGCTTTTAGAGCGGTAATGGCAGCTTCCACAGAAAATACAGCTATCTCTAGTTGAGTTGACATGGGCTATTAGTCTAAGAACGAAGATTCAAATAATTTGTTTCCTTCTTGAGTATGTACAGCATAGTTAAACCCTTTGTGTAAAGCATAGGCACCTGATTCTCCTTTTTTATTCAATGCAATAAAACAAACTTGAATATCTTTTGCTTTCTCTTTTTTTATTTTTCTAATTCTTTCCACTACAATTTTACAAGCTTCAGCGGGTGATTTACCTTGTCTCATTTGCTCCACTACAGCACTTGCCCCTGCCACTCGAATTACATCTTCACCTTGACCTGTAGCCGCCACTGCACCCACTTCATTGTCAACGTATAAACCAGCACCAATAATAGGGGAGTCGCCCACACGACCTCTCATTTTAAAACCAGCACCACTTGTGGTACAACTACCACTTAAGTTACCAAAACTATCTAAAGCAATCATTCCAATAGTATCATGGTTCCAACTACCATTGCTAAGTTTTGAAGGGGCCATAAAGGTAGGCTCTAATTGACTAGTAGGTTGTTTTCTCTCAATGTTGATAACAGGTTTATACTCCGATTTTTTTAACCAACCTTCATATGATCTTTTCGCCTCTTCAGAAAGTGTTTCAGGCTCTAATGAGAATCCCTCAGTAATGGCAAATTGTTGTGCTCCTTCACCTACTAACATTACATGTGGTGTTTTTTCCATCACTCTTCTTGCCACAGATATGGGATGTTTGATTCTTTCTAAAAAAGCGACACTTCCACAGTTAAATTCATGATCCATGATAGAAGCATCTAAGGTAACATGTCCATCTCTATCAGGATTCCCGCTCAATCCTACACAGCAATTAATCTCATCTTCTGTAATTTTTACACCGTTTTCAACCGCATCAATAGCTTTACCGCCATTTCCAATTACTTTCCATGCAGCCAAATTAGCTGCAATTCCTGCATCCCAAGTAGAAACCACGACAGGGTTGATTCTATTTAAAACTTTTGAATTTGTGTTAATAGTTTTATTTGAAGTAGGTATAAAACCTGTTAGGGTAAAACTTGAAATACCTAAACTACTTAAGTTTAAAAACTTTCTTCTGTCCATATGCATACTAAATGAGTTTTATAGTATTCAAGATACGAACAATGCATTTATTTTTAGTACTTTTAAGGATACAATTTTATGCAAGAAATTTTTAAAATTTATGGTTGGGAGGTAATTAGTTACGAACGTATTCAACAAGGTTTAATTAATAGTACTTATAGCATTCAAACTCAGAATAACGAGTTTATTTTACAATCGATAAATCATTCCATTTTTAAAAATCCAGCAGCAATTGATGATAATATTAATGCTATTTCGAAATTTATCCTCGAACATCATCCAACCTATCTATTTACTCATTTAGTGCCCACTTTAGATGGTAATACTATGGTGGTGTGGGAGGGAAAATATTATCGGGCTTTTCATAAAATTAATGGCTATGCTTTAAATGTTCTAGAAAACGAAAACCAAGTAAAAGAAGCTGCAAAACAATTTGCAGGATTTACTCAAGTATTAAAAAATTTCGATACCCATTTATTAAAAGATACACTCTCCAATTTTCATAATTTAAACTTAAGATACCATCAATTTACAACATCAATAGTTCAAGGCAATGCGAAAAGAAAGGCTATTTCAAAGGATGCTATTTCTTTTTTAAAATCACATAAAAAATATGTAGATATCTATGATCAATTTATATTACACAAAGAGGTTAAAAAAAGGGTAACGCATCATGATACTAAAATAAGTAATGTTCTATTTCATAAAAATGAAGGTATTGAAAAAGCTTTATGCGTAATTGATTTAGATACAGTCATGGCAGGATATTACATAAGTGATGTAGGAGATATGTGTAGAACCTGCATTTGCGCAGTAACCGAAGAAGAAAAAGATTTAAATAAAGTGGTGGTAGATGCCGTCAAATGGAAATCGTTAGAAGCTGGCTATCTCTCTTGTATGAGAGAAGAATTATCTGGTTTTGAACTAGATCACTTTTTTTACGCTGGGCAATATCTAATTTATATGCAAGCCCTTCGATTTTTAACAGATTATTTAAACAACGATGTCTACTATAGCACAAGCTACGCTGAACAAAATTTAGTTCGTACACTAAATCAAATAAGATTACTTGAAGAGTACAACCAATTAAAATAACATTTGATCTAAATTATAATTTTAGGGGAATGCCTCTTTTTAATTATCTCTATAATTTAAAGCAGGGGGGCGATCACCTAATAAAGCTTGATACTTGTAATCACCTTTTTGTTTTATGAATTCTTCTTTAGCTTTTTGAATGCTAGATGGTTGCATATATAAATCAATGGCAGTCATTGCCATCACTTTTGCAGCATTCACCATACCTTTTGCAGCAATTTCTGTAGTACCACAAGAAACTGCTTGCCAACTATGCGCAGGGGTACCTGGAACCCATGTAGCAGTACTTAAACCTACTGTAGGCACTGTATAACTTACATCTCCCACATCGGTGGATCCTCCGCCAGCAGTTAGTTCTATTTTCATTGGAAAAACTTTCTGTGCCTCTTCAATAGGAGGGATATTACCAATAAAACTTTTTTGTAAGTTCAATGCAAACTCTTTTTCTGATGCTGTATAAGGTATTCCACCAATTGCTTCTAAATTTACTTGCATGATATCTGCCAAAGTTTTATTTAATAGTAAATCGTGAGTACCATCTATTACTTCATATTTCATAGAAGTACCCGTTCCAAGTGCGGCACCTTCAGCTGCTTTGGTAACTCTATCAAAAATTTCAACTACTTTATCTCTTTTGGGATGTCTTACATAATAAAAAACTTCGGCATAATCGGGAACCACATTAGGTGCTTTTCCTCCATTGGTAATGACATAATGTATTCTTGTTTCTTGAGCAATATGTTCACGCATCATATTTACCATATTATCCATAGCTTCTACTGCATCCAGCGCAGATCGTCCCAATTCTGGTGAAGCAGCTGCATGAGCAGAAATTCCATAGAATCTAAACTTTGCCGACTTATAAGCCAATGCGCTTTTCATGGTTACTTCATTTTTGTTACCAGGATGCCAATGTATGGCCACATCTACATCATCCATCACACCTGATCTTACTAAGTATACTTTACCTCCACCACCTTCTTCAGCAGGGCTACCATATAATCGAATAGTTCCTTTTATTTTTCCAGACTCAATTAATTTTTTTATGGCAATACTCGCAGAAACGGAGGCAGTTCCGAAAATATCATGACCACAACCATGACCTGCATTTTTATTGGCAATTACTGCTTTTTGTGGATTAGACCCTTCTTGTGCTAAACCGGGAAGTGCATCATATTCAGCCAAAATACCAATGATAGGTTTTCCTTCTCCAAAACTAGCCATAAATGCTGTTGGCATTCCTCCAATACCTGTTGTTACTGTAAATCCAGCTTCTTGTAAATGTTGTACATGTAAAGCAGCACTTTTTGATTCTTTAAAACCAACTTCTGCGTATTCCCATAATTGTCTTGAGGTTTTTTTATCTTGATCATACGCATTATTCAAGATGGTTTTTACTTCTTCTTTTACTTTTTGAATAGAAGGGTCTATTTGCGCCTGCGTATTTAAAGAAAAAATAAAAATACAAGTTGATAGTAAAATAGTTTTAAATAAAGAGTTATAATACATGAAAATCATTTTTTTAGAGTAGTGTATTGGTAGAGTGGGGTATAGGTTTAAAAATCTTCATAGGTGGCAAAATCATTTTTTCTATTTTTCCATTTACCTCTAGTAAAGTCAGGAATTAATTGAACCTGTCCATTTTCAGCGATCGATTTTTCTGAAAGGGGAGTGATAGCATACCAAGTGGCTAAATCATATACATCCAATTGAAAGGGAACATTTCTTTTGATACATTCAACAAATGCATTGTCCACAAAAAAGTCCATACCGCCATGTCCAGCGCCCACTGCGTCAGATTCAAATTTTTTCCATAATGGATGATCATATTTTTTAAGATAAGCTTCAGGGTTTTCCCATTGATGAGCTTTTGGAGAGATGCCTTCAATATATATATGTCCAGCAGAAAATTCACCTGAATGAAAATCTTGCCATAAACCTTGGGTACCTTGCACCCTGAATCCTAAATTATAAGGACGTGGTGAATTGGTATCGTGTGTGAGTATCATGGTTTCTCCATTGGCTGTTTGTAAAGTAGTAGTTACTACATCACCTAATTTAAATTTTAATTTCGCATTTGGGTGATTTTCACCGCCTTTGGGGTGCTCAATTATATATTTATGTAAACCTCTTGATTTCGTGGCTACCGATGATAATCTAGTTAATAAATTGCCTCTATTAATATCTGACATAACAGCAATAGG
Source organism: uncultured Sediminibacterium sp. (assembly GCA_964637225.1). Taxonomy (GTDB): domain Bacteria; phylum Bacteroidota; class Bacteroidia; order Chitinophagales; family Chitinophagaceae; genus Sediminibacterium. The sequence continues at coordinate 976 of CAZWTV010000074.1, read as the reverse complement.
ACCCAATCCATGGGTGGGATATAATTCCCCGTTTCTATATAATGAGTGATTAGTACGCCAGGCTGCCTCGCTAAAACCTTTTCCCTTACCAAACTCAACACCAGAAGCACTATCGGCAGAATTTGGGCTATTAAACTTTACGCCTCTTAAATCATGTTCGTAACCGCCTTGTAAATGTATTAATTCCCCAAAAACACCTTTTTTGACCATGTTATATACAGCTAAAACATCTCTTCTATAGCATACATTCTCTAAACACATGACTGGAACCCCCGATTTTTCGCTTGCATTGACTATATCCCAGCAATCAGATAATTTAAGCGCCCCACAGACTTCAACACCAGGAATAACTCCATTTTTAATGGCTTCTAAAGCTTGAATTATATGCCATTCCCAAGGGGTAGCGATGATAACAGCATCAATATCTTGTTTTTTTAAGAGATTTCTATAATCTTCTTCTCCATTTTTAAACTCAATAGCAGCGGGTCTACCTGCGTCCTTGAGTATTTTTTGGGCATCAGCCAACATTCTAGGATCAGGATCGGCAAAAGAAACTATAATCGTATCCTTTCTTTGACAAAGCATTTCCAGATGGCTTTGACCCCTAAAACCAGTACCAATGATACCAATTCGTACTTTATCTTTTTGTACTCCCGATTGAGCCCTAATATATTGAGGTGAAAGACCTAATGCAATGGAGGATATACCAGCATTTTGAACAAATTTTCTACGACTAATTTTATTTATCATTTTAGAGGTTTATTGTTACAAATTACAAATTTATGCTGAATATACTAGGTTGAATTATTACCTAATAATGCTTAAATAATAAAATATATACCCTTGATTTATAATAATTTAAACCATCTTTGTATATTATTTTATCTTATAATTAACATTATGTTAAATTAATAATTAGATTAATAACCCCCGATTTCTCGAGGGTTATTCTGTTACTAATTAATATAGTAAAATA
>CAZWTV010000073.1:0-8738 GCA_964637225.1 uncultured Sediminibacterium sp. | reverse complement strand
CATGGGTGTTTATTATTCTTTACAAAGATTATTAAAGGCCAGAATGTTTAGTGATGTATTAAGTAAAATACATTTTTGGGGTTGGCAATTAATTATAGTAGCAGCCGCTATTACTTTGCCTTTAGGAATATCAACTGCCAAAGAATATGCAGAATTAGAATGGCCAATTGACATTGCCATTACGCTTATATGGGTGGTATTTGGCTTTAATATGTTTGCTACTATAATCAAAAGAAGAGAGCGTCATTTATATGTGGCTGTTTGGTTTTATATAGCCACATTTGTAACTGTGGCCGTGCTTCATTTAGTGAACTCTTTTGAATTGCCCATTTCTTTATTTAAAAGTTATAGTTGGTATGCAGGTGTTCAAGATGCTTTAGTGCAATGGTGGTATGGGCACAATGCGGTGGCATTCTTCTTAACTACTCCTTATTTAGGATTGATGTATTATTTTATGCCAAAAGCTGCTAACAGACCCGTATTTTCCTATCGGTTATCAATTATACATTTTTGGGCTTTAATCTTTTTGTATATCTGGGCAGGCCCACATCATTTATTGTATACAGCGCTTCCTAATTGGGCTCAGAGTTTAGGCATAGTTTTTAGCTTCATGCTTATTTTCCCAAGTTGGGGAGGGATGATTAATGGTTTATTAACCTTAAGAGGAGCATGGGATAGAGTAAGAGAGGATGTAATTTTAAAATTTATGGTAGTGGCTGTAACCGCTTATGGGATGTCAACATTTGAAGGCCCTATGCTTTCATTAAAAAGTATTAATGCGGTGGCACATTTTACAGATTGGATTATTGCACATGTGCATGTAGGAGGATTGGGTTGGAATGGAATGTTAACCTTTGGTATATTATATTGGTTAATGCCAAGGATGTATAAAACAAATTTGTACTCTACTAAACTTGCTAATATCCATTTTTGGTTGGCTACTTTGGGTATTTTATTTTATGCCATACCCATGTATTGGGCTGGATGGCAACAAGCTTCAATGTGGAAGCAGTTTACACCAAGTGGTCAATTAAAATATCAATTTTTAGAAACTGTTACCTACATGGCTCCGTTTTATGCTATGCGTGCACTTGGGGGAGTGCTCTATTTAAGTGGAGCTATTGTGGGTATGGTAAATTTATTTAAAACTATTGGGCAAGGTACCTTAGTTGCCAATGAAGATGCGCAGGCCCCAGCACTCGAAAAAGAATATAACAAACACAAGGGTGAACATTGGCATCGATTCATTGAGCGCAAGCCAACTCCATTTTTAATTTTATCCTTAGTGGTTATTTTAATTGGTGGGGCAGTTGAGCTAATACCCACTTTCTTAGTTAAATCAAATATTCCAACAATATCATCGGTTAAGCCTTATACTCCATTAGAATTACAAGGTAGAGATATATATATCAGAGAAGGGTGTTATACTTGTCACTCTCAAATGATTCGTCCTTTTAGAAGTGAAACCGAACGTTATGGTGAATATAGTAAAGCGGGAGAATTTGTATATGATCATCCTTTTCAATGGGGAAGTAAAAGAACAGGTCCTGATTTAGCTAGAGAAGGGGCAGGTAATTTAAAAAAATCTAATACATGGCAGTATAATCATCTAGAAGAACCTTCTGCCATATCTACTGGATCTGTTATGCCTTCTTATTCATTTTTAATTGATCATAATTTAGATACGAGCAACACAGCTACAAAAATTAATGCGATGCGCACATTGGGCGTCCCTTATGCGGCCGATTTTGCTCAAAAAGCAAATGCCGATTTAATGAAACAAGCAACTGAAATAAGTGCTAGTCTAAAAAAAGATGGAATCGAAGTGGCGCCTAATAAAGAGATCATAGCCTTAATTGCTTATTTGCAAAGATTAGGAACAGATATTAAAAACAAATAAAAAATTACCACCATGTTTAGTTTTATTAAAAAATATACCGAAACCATGCAAGAAGTAAATTTTTATCCCATCTTTTCTTTATTGGTTTTTGTGGCCTTCTTTTTGGGTGTATTATGGTATGTAAAACTGATGGACCAAAAGCAAGTGGATGCCATTAAAAATTTGCCTTTAGAACAATAATTTAAATTTAAAAATTAGACACTATGTTAGTTATAAATTATGTAGCGTTTTTAATGGTTTCTGTAGCTGCGCTTTTGGTTTTAGTTATTTGGATTTTAGCCAAATTGTTACTAATGATATCAAAAAAAGTGTTAGAGGCTTCAAAGTCCTCAGGTAAAGCTTTAATGATAGGTTGGATAGTTATGGGCACTCTATTTTCGAATACCCTAAGTGCACAAGCTTCTGTATCTGATACAACATCGGTTGTTAAAAATGCAAACGAATATGGAGGGTTGTCTTATAATACTTATTGGACACTATTTTCGATTTTGATGCTGGAGTTATTGGTTATTTTACTGCTTGTTTTGTTTATCAAGAATTTATGGAAAACACTATATCCTTCACCAGTAACCATGAATGATGGCAAAACAATTAGTAAATCTTGGTTAATGTCCACATGGCATAAATTGGACAAGCAATTTTTTACCCAAGCAGCACCCATCGAAAAAGAATCAGATATTTTATTGGACCATGATTACGATGGTATTAAAGAATTAGACAATGCTTTGCCTCCTTGGTGGAAGTTTGGTTTTTATATTACTATTGGCGTGGCCTGTATTTATTTATTAAAATATGAAGTGTGGGAGACTGGTCCCAATCCAACACAAGAGTATGTTGCCGAAATGAATACTGCTAAAGCCGATGTGGAGGCTTATGTAGCAAGTCTAAAAAACAATGTAGATGAAAAATCGGTTATAATGTCTGATGCTGCTGGAATTGCTGCGGGGCAAGTATCATTTTCAAAAACCTGTGTTGCCTGCCATGGAACAAAGGGAGAGGGTGGTGTGGGTCCTAATTTAACCGATGACTATTGGATACATGGTGGTGCCATTACAGATTTATTTAAAACAGTAAAATACGGCTATCCAGATAAAGGAATGCAATCATGGCAAACTACATTTTCGCCTGTTCAAATTCAGGAGTTAGTGAGTTATATAAAAACATTAAAAGGAACTCATCCTCCCAATGCTAAAGCGCCTCAAGGTGATTTATATAAAGAATTGATCACTGTTGATTCGATCGCTAAAAAAATTGCCGGTAAAGATACTGTGGCTGTTAAATAGAAATAATGTTACCAGAATCAGAAAATATTGCAATTTATAAAAAGAGCTTATTGGATCAGTCTTTTCGAGATTCTGTAGCCACTATTAGCAAAGAGGGGAATCGAAATTATATTACACCCCAAAAGCCTAAAGGCAAACTGTATAATTTAAGATCTTATTTTAGTTATTTTTATTTGGCTTTGTTTTTTACATTACCTTTTTTAAAAATTTCCGGAGAGCCTGTTTTTTTGATCAATATACTGGAACGTAAATTTATTTTATTTGGTAAAATATTCTGGCCTCAAGATTTTTTCATCTTTGCTATTGGATTGTTAACTTTCATAGTTTTTGTAATATTATTTACTGTAGCTTTTGGTCGACTTTTTTGCGGATGGGCTTGTCCTCAAACCATATTCATGGAAATGGTTTTTAGAAAAATTGAATTTTGGATAGAGGGGGATGCTGCACAACAAAGAAAGCTAAAAGCAATGCCATGGAATGCCGAAAAACTTTTAAAACGAGGAACAAAAATTATAGTTTTCTTTTCCTTATCTTTTTTGATAGCTAATTTTTTTCTGGGGTATATCATTGGAATTGATGAAGTAGGTAAATTAGTAGAGGAGGGCATTTTTGTACATTTTGGCACATTTAGCGCACTGGTTATCTTTACACTTGTTTTTTTCTTTGTGTATTTATGGTTTAGAGAGCAGGCTTGTTTAATAGTGTGTCCCTATGGTCGTTTACAAGGTGTTTTGCTAGATAAGAATTCTATTTTGGTTGCCTACGATTATGTAAGAGGGGAGCCAAGAGGGAAAGTGAATGAAAAAGGAAATGGAGATTGTGTTAATTGCCAGGCTTGTGTGCGAGTTTGTCCCACGGGTATTGATATAAGAAACGGCACACAATTAGAATGTGTAAACTGTACTGCCTGTATAGATGCATGTAATGAAGTTATGGATCATATTGGTAAACCTCATGGTTTAATAAGGTATGCTTCTGAAAATAATATTGCCAATAAGGAAAAGACGAGTTATACCTGGAGACTTAAATTGTATACCATTGTGCTATCAGCATTGCTACTCTTTTTAGCTATTTTATTAGTTACAAGAGCCGATGTGTCGGCCCGTATTTTAAGAACACCAGGTCAAATGTTTCAAAACTTGCCAGATCAAAAAATAAGTAATTTATACAATATAAAATTAGCTAATAAGACCAGAAGAATGATTCATTTGGATCTAAAGTTGGAATCTATGAAAGGGGACATTAAGTTGGTGAACCCAATAGAAGTGCCCAAAGAGTCCTATTTTCAAACTAGTTTTTTTGTTGTAGTTAATAAAGAGCAGTTAAAGGCAAGAAAAACTAAAATTAAGATAGGACTATATGAGCATGGATCAAAAATGGAAACTTTGTCGGCGGTTTTTTTAGGGCCATCATTGTAAAAAGTAACAACTATGAAATTTAATTGGGGATATAAAATATTGTTAGTGTATGTTTTGTTTATTGTAGGTATTGGTTTTTTAGTGTATAAATCCAATCAACAAAAATTTGATCTTGTACAAAAGGACTATTATGCGGATGAGCTTAAGTTTCAGAATGTGATCAATGCCGAAAAGAAGGCTAAAGAAGTGGGAGGAGAGCTTCTAACTATCAAGAAGGGTGGATATTTAGTAGTGGAATTGCCCTCTTTTTTTAAAAATGCCAAAGTGCAAGGAACTGCTCATTTGTATTTTGCTGCCGACGAGAATAAAGATATCATTAAAAAGTTCGAGACCGAAAATGGTGAATTTTCTATGGAGTTATTGACATTGATGAGTGGGGCCTATACTTTAAAATTAGATATTACTGAACACGGGACATCCTATTATTACGAAAAAAAGTTAAACTTTTAACATGCATTGGTTGAGTGTTTTTGAGATTGGGTTTTTAATGGGACTTCTAGGAAGTGTTCATTGCATTGGCATGTGCGGGCCTTTGGTAATGGCGCTTCCTATTTCCCACTTAAGCAATGTAAAAAAAGTAGCTAGTGTTTTTTTATATCATGTGGGAAAAATAGCTAGTTATGGAATGTTAGGTGTTTTATTGGGCTTAATTGGAAGTCAATTTTCAATTGCTTTGGTGCAGTCAAATCTCTCCATAGTTATTGGAACTTTTATGATTGTGTATGTTATTTATGTTTTTGTTGTAAAACCAAAGAGTAGATTTATTCAACTCTATTTTTTATATAATCCAATAAGTAAGCAATTGGGTAAATTATTTAAAAGTCGTTTTTCTTTTGCTTTTTTATTTATTGGATTTTTGAATGGCTTATTGCCCTGTGGAATGGTTTATTTAGCATTAAGTTCGGCCATGGCTACTCAAAATATAGTGCAGGGTGGTTTATTTATGATATTTTTTGGATTGGGGACATGGCCGGCATTAGTATTGGTGGTATTTGGTGGGCAGTTCATGAGCCTGGTTTTTAGGAAAAAAGTACAAAGCTTATTGCCGGTTTTTATTTTTGGAATGGGTTTAATGTTGGTTTTGAGAGGAATGAATTTGGGAATTCCATATATAAGCCCGCATACAACAATAGGTTCGGATATTATTTCTTGCCATAATTAAAATGTATGAAAAAGGAAATAGTTTTACAAGAGTTAGAATCTTTAATAAGGAGTTTAGATTTTATCCAAGAGGAGCAATCATTTATAAAAAGTAAGTTAAGCAATTTATTAGAGAACAAATTGGATCAACATGTAATTGATTGGGCTGAGGAGTTGCATCAGGCTATATTAAATAGAGAGACTGCTTTACTGTTATTAAAAAACGATGTTTTAAGTTTGAGAAATAAACTTAAAACCACTCCTCCAGATAATGGGGGCATTAAAGAGGATATTATTAAGCTGTATAAAAAATTAAAGCAACAAGTAAATTATATGGAGGTTGAATTTTTTAGTTGGAAAAATACCACTAACCAAAGTTTGGAATCGGTTGAATTTGTTTAGTTATATAAATTTGTTAACTTTTTCTCTTCGAGTATTATAATTTTCCCCTCTTTTATTTCAATTAATTTTTCGTTTTTAAAATCACTTAAGGTTCTAATTAAGCTTTCCGTAGCTGTGCCTGCAATATTGGCAAGATCCTCTCTTGAAATGGCCATGGAAAAATTATTCTCAGACTCCAAGGCGTATTTTCGTTTCAAGGTTAAAAGCGCGTCGGCCACTCTTTTTCGTAGGCTATGATAGGCGAGGGCCACTAGCTGTTGTTCTTTTTCGGTAATATTATTAGCCAATAGTTTGATGACTTTAATGGCTATTTCTTGATTTGTGGAGATTAATTGTTCAAACTCTTTTCGAGGAATTACTCGGATGGTAGATTCTTCCAAGGTTTCGGCAAATTCATCGTATACAAGGTTTTCAATTAAGGGGATATATCCAAAAAAATCACCTGCTGAAAGTAAACTAGTTATTAATTCTTTACCATTGTCACTTGTCTTATACACTTTTACTTTTCCGGTTTCTATATAAAATAATTTATTGGGATGTTGTCCTTCGGAGTAGATAACTTGTTTTTTCTTAAAGTCAATCACATCATGATTTACTAAAGCCTCCTGCATTTCATCTTTATTACCTAAATCGGCAATAATTTGATACCAGGTTTCAATCGCTTTTCCGCCTCTGGATTGTTGTATTCTTACTTTTTCAAATCTTGCTCGTATTGCATTAATGAGTTCGGCATCTGTAAATGGTTTGGTGATATAATCATCCGCCCCCATTTCCATACCTTTTCGTAAATCTACTCTCTCGCTTTTGGCACTTAAAAATATGAATGGGATATGATGTAATTTTTCGTTTTTACTTATAATTTGGAAAACCCCGTAGCCATCTAGTACAGGCATCATAATATCACATACAATTAAATCTGGTATATGTGCTATGGCTTTTTCTACTCCTTGTTTACCATTTTCGGCTGTTATCACATCGTAGTTAGCTAATGATAATATCTCAGCTGTATTTTCTCTGAGTGCTTCATTGTCTTCGATTAGTAATATTTTTTCCATGGTGGCTAATTTAATTATACTCTATTTTAATTCGGTAGGTAGTGTAATGGTAAAGCTGCTGCCTTTTTCAAGTTCACTTGAATAGTGAATGGTACCTTTTAGCAAGTCAACATATCTACCTACAATGTGTAAACCTAAGCCAGTTCCTTGTATATTGGTTACATTGGTGGCCCTAAAGAAACGTTCAAATAAATGGGCTTGATCCTCTTTTGGTATTCCAATACCTTGGTCTATGATTTCGATGATAGTATCGGTATGATGAATGGTAGTTTTTATGGTAATAGTAGACTTGTTGGGCGAAAACTTTATTGCGTTGGAAAGTAAATTAATTACTATGTGCTTTAAAATACTACTATCTGTAAATGTATTTTTTTGTCCTTGATGTGAATATTCTATATTTTGATCTGGCTTTAGTAATACCTGCATTTCATTGTGAATACTATATATAAAGTCACATAAATTAAATTCGTATGGTTTAATATCAACTTTACCTTCTTCTATCTTGCCTAAGGAGAGGAATTCATTTAAAATATCTGTTAGAGATTTTACGGATGATTTTATCCGATCAATATGTTTATCTCTTTTGGCTTGCTCCTCAGTTTCGGTATATTTAGCTAATAAAGAGATGGAAGATAGTATAGTACTTAGAGGAGTTCTAAATTCGTGAGATGCCATTGATACGAATCTAGATTTTAAATCATTTACTTCTTTTTCCTTTTCTAGCTCGTTTTGTTGAGAGATCATTTTGGCTTCGGTCTCTTTTCTCTTTGTGATATCAGCGATATACGCTAGTACATATTTCTCCTCATCTTTTATAAAGTGACCAAGGCTAATTTCTACTGGGAATTCGGTACCATCCTTTCTAATGGCAGAGAGCGTCATACCAATTCCCATGCTTCTAGCTTTGGGTTGTTTTATATAGCCATCTCTATGTTTTACATGATGTTTATGGTAACGTTGAGGAATTAATTTTTCAAGCACTTCGCCTATAAGACCAGATTCGTCATAGCCGAAGAGTTGATTGGCAAAATGGTTGGATAATACAATATGCCCTTTGCTATTTACTACGATAATACCTAAAGAAGCGGAATTAAAAAGTGCTTCAAACCTACTATCATCAGTGTTCAGTTTTTCTAATTCCTGCATGAATAGTTTTAAGCTTTTGTTTAATCAGATACCCTTAAAGTTACTAAATAATTCAACTAGATTCCTGATTTTGAATCTATTGTAGGGGGAGCCCAACTGCACAAGGCGACAGAAATGTCACCTTTTTTATTGCGTGTCAGTTAGTTAGGATAGCTGCATCTTTATATAAAATCTGTATAATTTTTAATTAGGACAAAAACTTTGATATAAAAGTGTTTTAATCTAAAATTGTTTCATCAAGGAAAAATATTCAACACTTTTTTTCAAAGCAAATAAAGGAAGTTTTTGCATCAATTCTCTTGCTTCGTTTTCATTGATGTTATTAAAAATTAAAACTGCACCATTTTTTTCTTGTCTCAAAAAAAGATTGTCTAAAATTCCTGCTGATTTCCAT
>CAZWTV010000072.1:0-8772 GCA_964637225.1 uncultured Sediminibacterium sp. | reverse complement strand
TCTTGTAGTAATACTCCTTTCTTTGCAGCATTCCTTCTTGGGAAATAGTATCGATCGAACTAGTTTCCATAAACGTTTTAATAGGGCTGAAAATTTCATTTTCTATTTTTTTTACTCTTGAAAGTACTTCTTGTTTAGCTTGTTCATCATTGGCTTCCATCCATGCTTCATTTAATTCCATCATTTCCATTAAAAAAGGGGAGCTTAAAGAATACTTTTCCTCCTGCTCTAAATAACCTGAGATTTCTAATACATAAGCAAGTGTTGCAGCCGGATTTTGTAAAAGGGTAAAAGCTTTATTTGCAATAGCCGATTTTTCTAAAGCTTCTTCCTTTTCATATTCAGTTGCCTGTGTAAATTTATCTGGATGAGTGGCACGTTGAATTTCCATAAAAGCAGTACGTAATTTTTTTGTATCTACTTGAAAACTTATAGGCAAACCGAATAGTTCAAAATAGTTCATTTTATTATTTTGTATATTGTGTAAAATTAGTAAAATGCCTGTTATTGGACTTATTAAAGAAGGAAAAGTTCCTATTGACAATCGGGTAGCCCTCACACCTAAACAGTGTCGATATTTAATAGACCATATAAGCGGATTAGAAATTTTAGTTGAATCTTCCCCTAATAGATGCTACCAAGATAAAGAATATGAAAGAGAAGGTATACCCATTGTTACAGACATAAGTAACGCCGATATTTTATTGGGTATTAAAGAAGTTCCCATTCATCAATTAATTGCACATAAAAAGTATTTATTTTTTTCACATACTAAAAAAGCCCAAAAAAATAATCAAGCATTATTTCATGCGATGATAGATAAAAAAATTACACTTATTGACTATGAATGTTTAGAACATGAGGATGGTCAAAGATTAATTGGTTTTGGTTTTTTTGCAGGTATTGTAGGGGCGCATAATGGAATTATGGCTTACGGTAACAGAACTAAAGAGTTTAAGTTAGGAAGAGTAAAGGAAGTGAAAGATTATATGGAACTTGTACATACTTATTTTGGTTTAAAACTACCCAAGATTAAAATTGCTGTGACAGGTTCAGGGAGAGTAGCCCATGGGATTTTAGAAATTATGAATATAATGGATGTTCAACAAGTAGAGCCTGATGAGTATATAAGTAGAAATTATGCCTATCCTGTGTATGTGCATTTAAAAGGGGGTGATTTATATAGACACAAAAAGAAAAATACTTACGAAAGAAGTGATTTTCATTCTCATCCTGAAAACTATAAATGTTTATTTAAAAATTATTTAAAACATACACATATATTAATGAATGGTATTTACTGGGAGCCTGGCATTCCTCCTTTATTTACCTTAAATGATTTGAAAGAAGATAATTTTGTGTTAACTACCATTGCCGATATTACAGACGATATTCATGGAAGTGTGCCATGTAATTTGGGAGACTCAAGTGTTGAGGATCCCGTTTATGGTGTCAATGTGACTACTTTTGAAAAGACCGCCCCTTATATGCAAAATGGAATTGATATTATGGCAGTGGGAAATTTACCTAATGAACTTCCTAGAGATGCCAGTAGATTTTTTGGCGAACAGTTAATTAAATATGTAATATCTGATGTATTGAACGCAGGCAATTCCATTATTGAAGGTGCTACTATACTTAATAATGGAGAAATCACCACTCGTTTTTCTTATTTAAAAGAGTATGCACAAGATAGCGGCACTTAATTATAAGTGTAAATAATAATTTTTTAAGAGTTCTGTAAATTCTTTAGAATAATTTCCACCTTCCCCCTTAATTACAATTTTATTTCTTTGTAAATTAATTTTTCCAGGTTCATTTTCTAAACTTTTTTGAAAGTGTAAAAAAGATCTGAATGGCAATTGCTTTTCATTGTTATAAATTAAAGTTTCTTGAATCAAACATAAATTGTTCTTTTCTGCTAATTGCTGCATCGTATACGCTCTTAGGGTAGGAACCAATGCAAAAAAGCTCCCTCCATTTTTTAAAATGGTTGAAGTATTATTTATCAAATTTTCCCAAGTTAAATGGGTGCTATGGCTTGCTTTGTTTTTATTACTATCAGGAGATTTTAAAGAGCCCTCGTAAAATGGTGGGTTTGTAATGATTACATCAAATGATTCTAAATTATTTATTTTAATTTGATTTGCTGTATACTCCTGAATAGAACTTTGTAGGAGTACTAATCGATGATTCCATTTACTAATTTTAAAGTTAGTGGCCGCTTGATCAGCTGCTTTAGGTTCTATTTCAACAGCTGTAATTTTAGTTTGATTTTGTTCTGTGACTTGAGCGACCATGAGACTTAATAGCCCAGTGCCTGTTCCGATATCTAGTAAAGAACTAGCATTTTTTACACAAGTTTGTTGGCTTACCCAGGCACCAAATAAACATGCATCAGTACACACCTTCATAGAAGTATGTTGCTGATGCACGATAAATTCTTTACATTGGAAATAAGTGTTAGCCACTACTGTGCCGTTAAACTAGCGCCTAAGTATTCACTATTTAATCTAGCAATATTTGCAATAGAGATTTCTTTAGGACAGGCTGCTTCACAGGCGCCAGTATTGGTGCAAGCTCCAAATCCTTCTTTATCCATCTGGGCCACCATATTTAAAACTCTTGATTTTCTCTCTGGAGCCCCTTGTGGTAATAAGGCTAAATGAGACACTTTGGCGCTTAAAAATAACATAGCAGAACTATTTTTACAAGCCGCTACACAAGCTCCACATCCAATACACATAGCAGCAGCAAAAGCTTCATCTGCTTTTTCTTTTTCAATAGGAAGACTGTTGCCATCTACAGCATTACCTGTATTAACACTAATATATCCTCCAGCTTGAATAATTCTATCAAAGGCAGAGCGGTCAACAGTTAAATCTTTAACAATAGGAAAAGAATTAGCTCTCCAAGGTTCCACTACAATAGTTTCCCCATCTTTAAAAGCACGCATATGTAATTGACAGGTAGTATTTGCTTGCCAAGGACCATGAGGTTTACCATTTATATATAATGAGCACATTCCACAAATACCTTCACGACAATCGTGGTCAAATGAAATGGGGTCACCACCTTCTGTAATTAATTTTTCGTTTAAAATGTCTAACATTTCTAAAAATGACATTTCATCTGATATTCCAGTAACATCATAGGTTACAAATGCGCCTGGTGTATTGGCATTTTTTTGACGCCATACTTTAACTTTTAAATTCATGGTATTTTGAGACATAGCTATAAGATTAATCAGTTAAATATATTTGAGTAGATGTTAAAGTTTTATTTATAATTACGTTGGCTAGGTTGAATGACTTCGTATTTCAACTCTTCCTTGTGTAATTGCCATTCGTGTTCTCCTTTGTTTTCCCAAGCAGAAACAAACATGAAGTTTTTATCATCTCTTAAAGCTTCTCCGTCTGGTGTTTGGAATTCTTCTCTAAAGTGACCACCACAACTTTCTTCTCTGGTTAATGCGTCAAGGCACATTAATTCACCCAGCTCAATGAAATCGGCTACACGATTGGCTTTATCAAGCTCTGGATTATACTCATTAATTTCTCCTGGAATTCTTAGATCGGACCAAAATTCTTTTTTCAAAGCCTGCACTTCTTTGATAGCCCAAGTCAAGCCTTCTTTATTTCTTGCCATACCACATTTATCCCAGATAATTTTGCCTAAGCGTTTATGGAAACTTTCAGCAGATTGTTTGCCATTGATATTTTTTAAAGCAAATAAACGATCTGCTACATTTTTAGCGGCTTGTTCAAAAGCAGGATGCGTTGTTGGAATAGGTGCATTATAAATTTCTTCTGCTAAATTATTTCCAATTGTGTAAGGTGCTACAAAATAACCGTCTGCTAAACCTTGCATTAAGGCACTTGCGCCTAATCGATTGGCACCATGATCACTAAAGTTAGCTTCTCCCAAGGCATATAATCCTGGAACCGTTGTTTGTAATTCATAATCTACCCATAAACCACCCATGGTATAATGCACTGCAGGATAAATGCGCATAGGAACTTCATATGGATTTTCTCCTGTGATTTTAGCATACATGTCAAATAAGTTTCCATATTTTTCCTTCACAACTTCCTTACCCATCGCAATTATTTGTTCATGACTTGCATTTGAAATTCCTTGTTTGCTGGCTTCCACCTTTCCATATCTTTCAATGGCAGCAGCATAATCTAAGTATACGGCTTGCTTGGAGGTGCCCACTCCAAATCCTGCGTCACATCTTTCTTTAGCAGCACGAGAAGCCACATCACGAGGTACCAAGTTTCCAAAGGCAGGGTAGCGACGCTCTAAGAAATAATCTCTATCCGATTCTGGTATATCATTGGCTTTTCTTGTTTCACCTAAATTTTTTGGAACCCATATACGTCCATCATTTCTTAAAGATTCAGACATTAGGGTTAATTTAGATTGATGGTCTCCACTTACCGGAATACATGTGGGATGAATTTGTGTAAAGCAGGGATTGGCGAAGAATGCACCTTGCTTATGTGCTTTCCAAGCGGCAGTTACATTTGATCCCATCGCATTCGTAGATAAATAATATACGTTTCCATATCCACCAGAACATATTAATACTGCATGTCCAAAATGTTTTTCTAATTCACCCGTAATTAAATTACGAGCAATAATGCCTCTTGCTTTTCCATCAATTTTCACAATGTCCAACATTTCATGTCTTGCATGCATGGTAACATTTCCCAATGCTACTTGACGTTCTAGGGCTTGGTAAGCACCAATTAATAATTGTTGACCTGTTTGGCCTGCAGCGTAAAAAGTTCTTTGAACCTGTGTTCCACCAAAACTACGATTACTTAATAATCCACCATATTCGCGAGCAAAGGGAACCCCTTGTGCTACACATTGATCTATGATGTGTGCACTTACTTCTGCCAAACGATGCACATTTGCTTCACGAGCACGGTAGTCTCCACCCTTAATTGTATCGTAAAATAATCTAAATGTGCTATCGCCGTCATTTTGATAATTTTTAGCTGCATTGATTCCACCTTGTGCAGCAATGCTATGTGCGCGTCGAGGGGAATCTTGAAAGCAAAAAGCTTTTACTTTATATCCTAACTCTCCCATAGTGGCAGCTGCTGAAGCTCCAGCAAGTCCGGTACCCACTATGATTACTTCCATTTTTCTTTTGTTAGCAGGATTCACTAGTTTACAATGCCCTTTATAATCGGTCCATTTATCATCTAGTTTTCCAGAAGGTATTTTAGCATCTAACATATGTAATCTTTTATCTATCGTTTAGAATATATTTTTACTTATTTTATTTTACCCAATGTAAATAGAAACTTATGGGCATTAAGGCAAATAGGAATGGAATAATAATCGCAAAACCAAAACCCAAACTACTAATGATTCCATGATATCTTTTATTATGCACTCCAATGGTTTTGAATGCACTTTGAAAACCATGCGCTAAGTGATAAGCTAAGGCAATACAAGAAATAACATAAAATAAAACAACCCATTGATTCTGGAAGGTGTCTTGCATTACTGCGTATAAATTATGTACTTTAAAACCATTGCCTAAATCTATTTCTTCCACACCTGTTATTCTAGAAGGAATCCAAAAATGTTTCCAATGAATGATAAAAAACATAAGTAGAATAGTGCCTAAAATTGCCATACTACGACTATACCATTTGCTACCTTTTGAATAAGCTACAGCATATCCTATTTGTCTTTTGCTTCTATTTTCTAGCGTAAGCATATAGCCTTGAATGATATGAAGAAAAATGCCAAGGAATAATCCTATTTCTAAAATTCTAGGAACCACAAAACTTCCCATAAAATGAGCCGCTTTATTAAACATAACACCTCCATCCATGGCCCAAATACAAGCATTTAATCCTGCATGTACCACTAAAAATAAGATTAAGAAAATACCCGTGAAAGCCATTACTAATTTTTTCCCTACCGAGGAAGTAAACATTTGCTTAAAGGTCATAATTAAATGTATTTTAAATCGCTGCAAAAGTAAGTATGAATTTCGAGCTAGGTATCATTCGTTGCATGATTTTTCTGAGTTTTTTAAAATAGTTAAAACAAGTCCTTTATCAAGTCCCTTTAGATATGTTTTTCACCACTTGTATAAAATTAAAGCCTCAAACATATAATGGCTTAATTTTGTTGCATGATTAAAGTGTTTACAATACTTTGGAATAGCTTCAAAATGGCTTTGGGGGAGTTAAAAGCCAATAAGCTTCGAACCTTTCTTTCCTTATTTGGTATCACCATAGGTATATTTTGTATCATTGGTGTGCTCGCCACCATTGATAGTTTGCAGTCAAAAATAAAAACCGACCTCTCTAGTTTTGGCAATAATTCTGTTTATATCGATAAATGGGACTATTCAGGTGGTCCAGAATATCCTTGGTGGAAATTTGTAAAAAGGCCCAGCCCCAAAATGGAAGAAATGGATTTTGTGAAAAAGAAAAGTCAGCTTGCTTCCAACATGGCTTTCTTTATGCAAACACAAGAAACATTTACCTATGAAGAAAATATTTTAAAAGGGGTTAATGTATATGGTATTACGCCAGAATATAAAAACATTCAGTCTTTTAATATTGGTTATGGTAGGTTTTTTAGTGAATCGGATTTCACACGTGGTGTTCCCTATGGTGTAATTGGATATAAAGTTGCTGAAGAATTATATGGTAAAGCTGATAAAGCTGTTGGAAAAACCATTACTTATAAAGGCAGAAGGCTTTTAGTCATTGGGGTAGTTGAAAAACAAGGCTCAGCCATCATAAATGGATACGATTATGATAAGTCTACTATTGTAACACATAATTACATGGCTTCGGTGTACAATCCAGACAACTTGAGTCCAGTCATTATGGTACAACCCAAGCCTGGCATTACTTCCAAAGCACTACAAGAAGAATTAACGGGCATTATGCGTCAGATAAGAAAATTAAGTCCCACTCAGGAAGATAATTTTACTTGTAATGATGTAGCACAGTTTAAAGACCAGGTTGAAAGTGTCTTTGGGGCAGTCAACAAAGGAGGTTGGGCTATTGCTGGACTTTCTTTAATAGTGGGCGCATTTGGAGTGGCAAATATTATGTTCGTAACAGTGAGAGAAAGAACTAGTCAAATTGGACTTAAAAAAGCCATAGGTGCCAAAAGTTCAACTATTTTGTATGAATTTTTACTCGAAAGCGCTTTTCTATGTATCATAGGGGGTATCATTGGTTTATTACTAGTCTGGATATTAGCATTAACATTAAGTACCTTTCTTCCTTTTACTATTACCATTGCACCAAGCATTATATTTTTAGCATTTAGTATTTGTATTATTTTAGGTGTCATATCTGGAATTATACCAGCGTCTATTGCAGCTAAAATGAATCCTGTTGAAGCTATTAGAACAAAGTAAGTAGTACTTCTTATTTTTATTAGTTTTATCTTCGCTGTGTGTCTAATACTTCAGTTACCATATTAGCTATAGAGTCCTCTTGTGATGAAACTGCTGCTTCTGTTATAGTGAATGGTAAAATTTTATCCAATTTTATTGCCAATCAGTCCATCCACGAAAAATATGGAGGAGTAGTCCCAGAATTAGCCAGTAGGGCCCATATGGAAAATATTATTCCCGTAGTAGATGCGGCTTTAAAAAAAGCGTTTCCTGACCACTCCTATCAAGAGAGTTTAAAAAAAATGGATGCATTTGCTTTTACGCAGGCTCCCGGTTTAATTGGAAGTTTATTGGTGGGAGCACAATTTGCTAAATCATTAGCTTTGGCTTTAGAAAAACCTTTAATTGCTGTGCATCATATGCAAGCACATGTCTTAGCCAACTTAATTGACAAGCCTACACCAAGTTTTCCTTTTTTATGTTTAACAGTGAGTGGAGGACATACTCAAATTGTTAAGTGTAATAGTACATCAGATATGATCATATTAGGAGAGACTATCGATGATGCAGCCGGTGAAGCTTTTGATAAAATTTCCAAATTATTAGGACTTCCTTATCCCGGGGGACCTCTATTAGATAAATTGGCCAAGCAAGGAAATCCTAAAGCATTTGTTTTTGCAAAACCTCAAGCACCCAATTTGAATTATTCATTTAGCGGTCTTAAAACAAGTGTTTTATATTTTTTACAGAAACAATCGCCTGAATTTATTCAAGAAAATTTAAATGATTTATGTGCCTCTATACAGTACACAATAGTTGAAATTTTATTAAAACAACTTAAAAAAGCTATTCAACAAACTGGTATTAAAGAATTTTGTATTGCTGGCGGCGTGAGCGCTAATTCTGGATTAAGAGACGGGGTAGCTATGTTGGCAAAAAAAACAAATTCAACTTTATATCTGCCTGCTTTTGAATATTGTACCGACAATGCTGCCATGATTGCCATGACTGCCCATTTTAAATATTTACAAGGGGCTTTTGAAAGTTTAGAGGTGATGGCCAGTGCAAGATCAAATTGGTAAGTTAAAAACATTTAACTTTGCCACCTCAAAAACACTTTAGAAATGATTAGTGCTAGAAATGTCACTTTAGCTTTTGGTAAAAGAGTTTTATTCGATGAAGTCAATGTAAGTTTTACCAAGGGAAACTGCTATGGAATTATTGGTGCCAACGGCGCTGGAAAGTCTACATTTTTAAAAATATTAAGTGGTGAAATTGAACCCAACAAAGGAATGGTTGAAATAACACCTGGAGAAAGAATGGCGGTATTAAAACAAAATCAATTTGAGTTTGACGAACAAACTGTTTTGAATACGGTA
>CAZWTV010000071.1:0-8888 GCA_964637225.1 uncultured Sediminibacterium sp. | reverse complement strand
TAAAGAGGGCTGGGTGAGACTCGTCCCACTCTGTTGCTTTTTGATAGGCTTGTGCAATAGATAAAAGTGTAGCTTCATCATATAAATTTCCAACAAAACTTATTCCAGTAGGTAAATTAAATTTCTTATCAAAACCTGTGGGTACACATACTACAGGATTGCCAGTTAAATTAGTGATAGCCGATTGATTGCCTTCTCCTCTTGAAGGACATATGATTGCATCATACTGTTGCATTACTTCATTTACTTTTTGCATAAGTAAATAACGGTGTCTTTGGGCATTGATATATTCAACTGCAGGAACGAATCGATTGGTTCTAAAAGAATTAGGCCAATCATATTTTGTTTGTCTAGTTAAAGCATCATCTATATTGAATCTTGTCAATTCGTCAAATTGTGCGGCACATTCTGCTCCAATGACTACATCCATGATATTGAAATTATAGACACCGCTGTCGGGAAAATTCACAGGAATTAATTGTATGCCTAATTTTCTAAATTCTTCTAGTACTCTAAATTCATTTCTTGAACTATCTTTTATTTTATCAAAATAATTTTTTGCGTAAGCTATTTTTAATTTTTTTATGTCTTTATTAGGAGTAAAATTAAAGGGCATATTCACAGCACTTCCATCCTTACCATCAGTACCGTGTATGTAATTAAATACTATAGCGGCGTCAGCTGCAGAGCGACAAATGGGACCAATTTTATCCAAGCTATAACTTAAAGCCATACCACCTGAGCGACTAACACTTCCAAAAGTAGGCCTTAATCCTGTAGCACCACAAGTGGTTGAAGGAGAGACTATGCTGCCCCAGGTTTCAGTGCCAATGGCAAAGGGGACAAGGCCTGCAACTGTAGCAGAGGTGGAGCCTGCAGAAGAACCTGAAGATCCATATTTCAAATTCCAAGGATTTTTAGTTCTTCCTCCATACCAGTAATCGCCCATAGCTAATGCCCCTAAAGTAAATTTAGCTACCAATACTGCACCCGCTTCCTTTAATTTGGTATATACAAAGGCATCTTCATCAATCACTTGATTCTGATAAGGTGCTGCACCCCAGGTTGTCTTGGTTCCTTTTACAGCGAATAAATCTTTTAAGCCATAAGGAATACCATGAAGTAAACCTCTGTATTTTCCACGTGCTAATTCTGCATCTGCATTTTTAGCTTGCGCATAAGCTATTTCTTCTTGTAAACTAATTACACATTGTAATGTGTCGCCCCATTTTTTGATTCGATCAATAAAAAATTGAGTGAGTGCTAAGGAGCTAATTTTTTTATTTTTAATTAAAGAAGCTAATTGTTCAATGGAATAAAAGGCTAAATCATTTTTGTTTACTGGTAGCTGAACACTATTATCTAACTTCCATGTAATGGGTTTTTGAACTTGATTAAAATGCATCCCAGGTACTACTGGAGTTTGCCATAAGCTTAAAGGAACACTGTTGGCCAAATGTAAGTTATGCATAGCCTTATAGTTGGCTAAGTTGTCAATAACATCGGAGTATAAAGTATCTATTTCCTTAGTGGTAAAACTTAGATCGAAAAGTTTAGAAGCACTTATTAAATCTTTTTTTTGAATTGAGGTATCTTGAGCAGATGCTAAAATGCCAAATGCTAAAATAAAAGTGGTAAGAATAATACGCATAATATTATAATTTGGTATAGTCAAAGATAATATGCCCAAGTATATTACCTTCCTTTTAATTTTATTTATTTAATTATATGTTCAAAATTTGTGCGAAATTGATGGTCTAATTCAGTATGAATGCCCAATTATAAACCTTTTGACTTTAAAGCAGATATTATTTTAGAAAATGAACGTGTGCTTTTAAGACCATTATGCTACACCGATCTCTCCTTATTAGCTCATTATGTGGAGCAAGAGCCATCGTTGTGGAAATATTCCTTATCTGCAATTCATACGAAAGTGGACTTAGAAAACTACATTCATAATGCCATAGAGGCAAGAGAGAAACAAAACTCCTATGCTTTTATTGTTTATGATAAATTAATGAATGCATTTGTAGGCAGTACCCGATTTTATGATATTCAATTAAATACTCAAACTGCACATATTGGGTATACTTGGTATAGTAAAAAAGTATGGGGATCCAAACTAAATGAAAATTGTAAATTTTTATTATTAGAATTTGCATTTGATCAAATTGGTTTTGAAAGAATTGAGTTTAGAGCTGACTATAATAATAAAAGAAGCATTACTGCCATGCAAAAAATTGGATGTACTATAGAAGGTGTTTTAAGAAATCACTTACCTCTGCCTAATGGTAACAGAAGAGACTCTATAGTGTTGAGTATTTTGAAAACAGAATGGGAAAATAAAATAAAGAAAAATTTATTACTTCAATTAAAGTAAAGTGCCTTGCAGGAATAAATAAGCTAAACTAAAATAAATAAGTATAGCTGTTACATCTACAAGTGTAGCTACAAAGGGGGCTGAAGATACTGCAGGGTCGGCACCTAATTTTTTTAGTACCACTGGTAACATGGAACCAGCCATGGTGCCCCACACCACCACACCTAGAATGGTAAAACCTATGGTGACAGCTATTAACATCCAATGGGGGCCATAAAAACCTGGTGCAATCATATGCCACATGGTGACTCTAAAAAATCCTATGATACCTAGTAATATTCCTAGAAAAAATCCACTTGTAATTTCTCGTCTTAAAATTTTTATCCAGTCGGCAGTGGTTATTTCTCCCACTGACATAGCTTGTATAATAAGTGTAGAGGACTGAGATCCTGTATTGCCGCCCGTTGATAAAATCAAAGGAATAAAACTAGCTAGTACCAATACTTTAGCTAATTCATCTTGAAAATAACCCATTGCAGTAGCAGTAAACATTTCTCCAAAAAATAAAACTACTAACCATGTAATTCTCTTCTTAAATAATTTAAAAAGAGAAATATCCAAATAGGGTTCATTCAAAGCCTCGGTACCTCCCATTTTTTGCATGTCCTCGCTAAACTCTTCGTTGGTAACCCATAAAATATCATCTATGGTAACAATACCTAATAATACATCGTTATCGTCTACTACAGGAATAGCAGTGCGGTTATTCATTTTAAATACTTGACTCGCATGTTCCTGATCGTCGTAAACATTTAAAGCTACAAAACGCCCATCTATAATGTCTGCAATAATATCATTAGGTTGTGCTAATAATAAATCTCTAATTCTAATATCATCAATCAAACCTCCTTTTTCATCTATTATATAAATAACATCTATGGTTTCAGAGTTTTTCCCATATTTACGAATGGTATCTAACACTTGAGTTACTGTATAATGAGGATATACATAAACATAATCAGGCGTCATTAAACGACCCACACTATCTTCAGGATAACCTAATAAAGAAAGCGTAATTTTTCTTTCCTCAGGATCTAATAACTTTATTAAATCACGAATGGCAGCTTTAGGTAATTCTTCTAAAAAGTCCGTTCTATCGTCAGGCGGCAGTTCATTAAGTATTTTAGCAGTTTTTCTAGCAGGTAATTCTTTAATGATATCTTTTTGTTGATTGATATCTAAAATTTTAAAAACACTTACCGCTCGGTGTACCGTCATGCAATCAATAATAGTAGCTTCATGTTCTGGAAATTCATTTACAAGTTCCACAACGTCACTAATATTTTGTTCATCAAGAAATTCTCTTAATAAATGCATATCTCCTTTAGATAACATTTCTAAAAAAACTTCTGATATGTTAATTTCTGGTATTTCCAATTCAACTGACATGGGTGCAAGTTAAGAAAAATACTAAAGTATACCTTATATTTATAGTATGATTCTACCATTTCTATGTATTGCTCCATCACCCAACAGAGGTCGTGGGGTATTTACTCAACAAGACATTGCAAAAGGCACTACTATTGAAATTGCTCCTGTTATAGTTTTTAATTCACAACAGAGAAAAAAGTTAGAAGAAACATTATTATATGATTATATTTTTGAGTGGGGAGAAGATAGCAAAAGTGCTGTCGTGGCATTAGGGTATGTATCTATATATAATCATGCAATAAAAGCAAACTGTAAATACGATATGGATTTTACATATGAGACCATGAGTATTACTACTACCAGAGATATAAAAAAAGGAGAAGAATTATTTATCAATTATAATTCAGAAGGGGAGGAAGAAAAACCTGTTTGGTTTGAACAGTATTAGAAAAATAATAAACAAACAGGCATAGATAATTTAATACTAATCCCTTTTGAACTTAAAGCTCCTGTTTGTATATTTCTTTTAAATGCAATTATATTATCGGAATCTTGATTAGCCACCAAGAGCCAAGTTCCTTCTTTATTCATGGTAAAATTGCGAGGTGACTTTCCCTCTGTGCTATAATATTGAATGCTTTTCTGATCTAATTTACCATTGGGGAGTACTTTAAATGAAACAATATTATTTTCATTTCCTCTATTGGTGGCATATAAAAAAAGTCCATCAGGAGATAAGTGAATATCTGCGCTAGCAGCCATACCATTAAAATTACTTGGATGAAGAACTACTTTTTGTAAAAATTTTGCATTACCCTTAAAAAATTGGTAAACGCTTATGCTTCCCGTAAGCTCTTCAATTATATACAAATATTTTCCATTATTTGAAAAACATAAATGTCTTGGGCCCGAACCAGGAGATGAGTGTATACTGTTTATCTTTTGTATTTGTAGAGGTGGCCCATTTTTAATTTGATAAGGATAAATAGCAATTTCATCCATACCTAAATCAGGGGATAAAAGATATTTTCCTTCTGGAGAAAAAAATACTCCATGTACATGTGCTTTTTCTTGTCTTATCTTATTTATACTGCTTCCACTATGTTGAATAAATTGTTGAGGGTTAGAGATGCGGCCATCAGCAAATCGATGATAGCTTGTAATACTACCTCCACTATAATTGGCAACAAATAAATTAGTTTGATCTGGACTTAAGCTAATATAACAAGGGTCTGCACCTTTGCTAGATTTTTCTTGTATTAAATTAAGTGTATTGTCTCTAAGTTCATAGACACTTACCCTTCCTTCTGTTTGTTCATTGACTGCATATACTTGTGAATGGTCTTTTGAAATGGTTAAAAAAGAAGGATTGATAGCATTATTGGTATGACTCATTTCAATTGCTTTGCCTGTAATTGTGTCAAATGATAATAGATAAATACCCTGACTTCCTTTTTTTGTATAGGTGCCCACTAATAAGTTGGGGGTATTAGATTGAGCAATAGAAATAATTCCTAAATGGAGAAGAATAAAAAGTGAAATTAAATTCCTTTTAAAAATCATATTAATTTTTTCAAGTTATTGGTATACTCTAACATAGTCCACTTCCATTCTTATAGGGAAAATACTATCATCTATGGTATTGCCAGCAAAATTTCCTCCCACCGCTAAATTTAAAATTAAAAATTGAGGTGCGACAAAAGGATAGGAATCGACACCTCTGCCATCATTTGGAACATTGTAATATAATACTCCATCCACATAATATTTTATCATATCTTTTGTCCAATCAATACTGTAAACATGAAAAGCATCAGTAACTCCATCTATATAAGTTTTATATGTTTTTTGTGTACCCAATGTCCAGTTCAATAGTTTTGAATGTGCTGAAAAACTAATTGCTCCTAATTCTTTTCCTGTGTGCTCCATAATGTCTATCTCTCCACAAGCAGGCCAACCTACCGCACCTGCACCTTCTATGTTGGTACCCAGCATCCAAATAGCAGGCCAAGATCCAACCCCTTTGGGAAGTTTAGCTTTGATTTCAAATCTACCATAAGTCCATGAGGCTTTTCCTTGTGTTATTAATCGAGCAGAAGTATAATTTTTACCCCCTCTACTTTCTTTTCTAGCTTCTATTATTAAGTTTCCATTTTCAACTCTTGCATTAGTCGAATCCTTTGTATAATATTCTGATTCATTATTTCCCCATCCATTGCTACCGGTTCCAATATTATATGCCCATTTTGTAGAATCAGGTAATCCCACTTTATCAAATTCATCCGACCACACCAATTTTTTAGTAGTATCTACAGGAGTGGTGGGTGTAGTGGGAGTGGTAGGGGTAACTACCACAGGTGCTATACTGGGTGCTTCTTTTTGTGCACAAAAAGATAATGAAAGTACCGTAATAATAAGGCATTGGGGTAGAAGCCGCATAAAACTCTAGTTTGTAATGAATTAAATAAATTTATACAAGCAAATTAATCAAAATATTTCTTTTTTGTTGGGTAATTTATAAAAGGGTTGTAGATTTGCAATATGATATTAAATATTCATACACATCATTCGCATTTACTATCCAATGGGTAGGCTATGGGTGTTTGTATGTAACTATATTCAACCAAAGGGCTTACTACAACGTAAGCCCTTTTGATTTATTAAAATGGAACAGTTTATTTTATAATTAAAACCATATGAATTTAAAATTAGCAATACAAAAATCAGGTAGATTGCACGAAGAATCTATGCGTTTATTAAAAGAAGCAGGCATTGATATTGGCACCGGATTCAATAAATTAAAAGCGGAAGCTACAAATTTTCCACTCGAATTATTTTTTTTAAGAGACGATGATATTCCTCAATATGTAGAAGATGGGGTTGCAGATATCGGATTTGTAGGTGAAAATGTCGTTTTCGAAAAGGCAAAAAAGGTAGAAGTCGCGTATCATTTAGGTTTTGGAAAATGTAGGCTAAGTTTTGCCGTTAGAAAAAATGAAAACTTTACTGGACCTGAATTTTTGAGTGGTAAAAAAATTGCTACTAGCTATCCAGTGTTGGTTCAGCAATATTTAAACCAGCATAAGATTAAAGCAGAAATTCATGAAATTAGCGGAAGTGTTGAAATAGCTCCGGGTATTGGACTTGCCGATATTATTTGTGACTTAGTAAGTAGTGGTTCTACTTTATTTATGAATGGATTGAAAGAAGCTGAAACTATTTTACATTCTCAAGCAGTACTTATTAAAAGAAAATCTTTGTTGCCAAGTGCTGATGCTATTTTACAAAAATTATTATTTAGAGTAGAGTCTGTAAAAAAAGCAAAACGTAATAAATATGTATTATTGAATGCTCCTAATCATAATTTAGAAAAAATTATTTCATTGTTACCGGGTATGAAAAGCCCAACAGTAGTGCCTCTGGCTACAGCTGGTTGGAGTAGCGTACATAGCGTTATAGATGAAAGTGATTTTTGGGAAATTATAGAACAATTAAAATTAGCAGGTGCTGAAGGTATTTTAGTAGTACCTATTGAAAAAATGATATTATAATGATGCAAGTATTTATAGAACCTAAACATCAAGAATGGTTAACATTATTGCAACGACCTTCATTCGATGCCAGTGCTTTACATGAAAAGGTAAAAGAAATTTTAAACTCTGTAAAACAAAAAGGAGATAAAGCTATTGCGAACTACACACTTTTGTTTGATAAAGTTGCTTTGAGTAATTTTAAACTAGAATCTACAAGTATAGAAAGTGCTGAAAAAGCATTACCTCCCCATTTAAAAACAGCCATTCAATTGGCTAAAATTAACATTGAGGTTTTTCATCAGGCCCAATTGAAAAGAGAGGAAAAAATTGAAACCATGCCCGGTGTTTTTTGCTGGAGAAAATCGGTGGGTATTGAAAAGGTTGGAATTTATGTTCCCGGTGGCTCTGCTCCATTATTTTCAACAGTTTTAATGTTAGGTATTCCAGCAAAATTAGCAGGTTGTAAAGAAATAATTTTGTGCACACCTCCCAATAAGCAGGGCCATATCGATCCTGCTATTATTTATGCAGCTTCTTTAGTAGGTATCAATGCTATCTATGCCATAGGTGGTGTTCAAGCCATAGGTGCTTTAGCTTACGGGACTGAGTCAGTACCAAAAGTGCATAAGATATTTGGTCCAGGTAATCAATATGTAACCACTGCCAAACAAATCATACAACAAGATGGAGTAGCCATTGATATGCCTGCGGGACCCAGTGAAGTTTGTGTTTATGCCGATCAAACAAGTATAGCCAGTTTTGTTGCTGCCGATTTATTATCACAAGCAGAACACGGGTCTGATAGTCAGGTATTACTTATTGCTAGTAATTTGGAAGTAGCTGAAGCAGTACAAATTGAAATCGTAAAACAGCTTGCTGAACTTCCAAGAAAAGAAATTGCTCAAAAAGCTCTTGAAAATTCTAAGGTTATTGTATTATCCAATGTACATGATGCAATCACAATGATCAATGAATATGCTCCAGAGCATTTAATTTTGTCAATTCAAAATGCAGCACAAATTGCTGAAAAAATAATCAATGCAGGTTCTGTCTTCATTGGCAATTTTTCTCCAGAATCGGTAGGTGATTATGCTAGCGGCACCAACCATACTTTACCTACTAATGGCTTTGCCAAAGCCTACAGTGGAGTTAGTATGGACTCATTTGTTAAAAAAATAACTTTTCAGCAATTGACAGAAAAAGGAATGACACATATAGCACCCACTGTAATAGCAATGGCAAAAGCGGAAGGCTTAGAAGGTCATAGTAAAGCAGTTGAATTAAGAGTAGATTGGATAAATTCAAAATTATAAGATGATGCAATTTGATATTAAGAAATTAGTGAGGCCCAATATTGAATCATTAGTGGCCTATTCTACTGCTAAAGATGAATATGCAGGACAGGCTAGTATATTATTAGATGCTAATGAAAATAGTTTGGGTTCTCCTTTGACGAAATGGTATCATAGGTATCCTGATCCGCATCAAAAAAAATTAAAACAGAAGTTGGCTTTTATAAAACAAATTGAAACAGATCAAATATTTTTAGGAAATGGAAGTGATGAATGTATCGATAATTTATTTCGCACATTTTGTATTCCGGG
>CAZWTV010000070.1:0-9454 GCA_964637225.1 uncultured Sediminibacterium sp. | reverse complement strand
GTAATCGCTATTCACTCCTCTGATCGCTTCCACTTCTCCTTTCGTGATAGGTTGCTTGTAAGCAATGATAGCCAACGATTCTAAAGCTGCATTAGATAATCGCTTTAAAAATTTATCGCCATTTAGTTGTGCAATTGTTTTGTGAAAATCAGGCTTTGTTAAAAATTGCCATCCACCTCCACTTTGTTTTAATTCAAAGGGATAAAATTCGGTACTATACTTTTCTTGAATACCATTTAACGCACTTTCTACTTGATCTAATGTTATGCGTTCTTCTAAAAATCCAAATGCATTATTAATAAGTTCGGTAATGTCATTTGCGTTTAATGCTTTTTCACTTGCAAAAACCAATGCTTCAATATGAGGTATAATTTGGCTAATTTCCATAATAGGGAGGTGTCTTATCCGTTTAACGCTGCAGCACCACTTACTATCTCGGTTAATTCGGTAGTAATGGCTGCTTGACGAGCACGGTTATAAGATATTTTCAAAGTTTTTAATAATTCGTTCGCGTTTTCACTTGCTTTATCCATTGCAGTCATTCTAGCACCATGTTCACTTGCACTTGCATCTAGTACCGCTTTGAATAATTGAGTGTTTAAAATTTTTGGCATTAACTCTGCCACCAATACTTCTTTTTGAGGTTCGAAAATAAAATCAGTTTTTTTCTTATTTCCTTTTTTACCTAAAGTAGGAATGGGTAAGAAAGCCTCTGCTGTAGGGAGCTGAGTGGCTGCATTTTTAAATTCACTGTATATAATTTCAATCGCATCAAATTCTTTATTGGCAAAAGCTTGCATGGCTGCTTTTGCAGCATTTTGAACATTTTCAAAAGTTAAATTCAAGAAAATATCTTTGTATTCAGGATTGGTTTTAAAACCCGCTTTTGTTAAACTCTCGAATCCCTTTTTACCAATATTCCAAATGGTAATATTTTTATTCGCATACTTTTGAGCAATGGTTGATTTGGCCAATTTAACTAAATTGGCATTATACCCTCCGCATAAGCCTCTGTCTGAAGTAATCACAATAAATAAAACATTATTCACTGGACGTTTTTCAGCCAAGGACAAATTCATATCTCCATCTAAACTACTTATGATATTGCTAAGCATTTCTTGCAACTTGCGTGTATAAGGTCTCATTTGTGTGATAGCGTCCTGTGCACGGCGCAATTTGGCAGCACTTACCATTTTCATGGCTTTGGTTAACTGCTGCGTACTTTGGGTACTTTTAATCCTATTTCTAACTTCGTTTAATTGACCTGCCATAGCATTATTTTGTTTCTTAAAATCTTGTAAAAGCTCACCTAAATGGGTGAGCTTAAAAGGCGAGCAAAGGTATTATTTTTTCAACCATTTTTCAATTTTAAAGCTTATGATGTTATTTTTTATATTGAACCCCCTATAAAATCCACAAACTCACCTCAAATACTTAACTTTGGCACGCCTATTGAGTATAGAAAATAACACCATTATTAAGCAGGATTATGTTGCAAATTATAAGTAAATTATTTGGGGGTTCTAAAAGCGAAAAAGACGTTAAAAAAATAGACCATTTAGTGGCTGTAATTAATGGCCATTTTGAGACCTATAAAAGCCTTTCCAACGATGAACTAAGGTCTAAAACCACTGAATTTAAAACTCGAATTAAGGATTATTTAGCTCAAATCAATAATCAAATCGAGACCCTTCAAAATCAGGCTGAAGCTCTACCACTCAGCGATTTTATGGGTAGAGATGCCATTTATGAACAACTAGATGCCATCAAAAAAGAGAAGGACGATACCCTAGAAAAGGTACTATGGGAACTATTGCCTGAAGCTTTTGCAGTAGTTAAGGAAGCCTCTCGCAGATTTACCGAACAAGAAGAATTAGTTTCAACGGCAACAAGTTTGGACAGAGATTTGTCTTTGAAAAAAGAATATATCAAAATACAAGACAATCAATCCATATTTCAGACCACCTGGAAAGCTGCTGGCACTCCTATTACATGGAATATGGTGCATTATGATGTACAATTGTTAGGAGGAATTGTTTTGCATCAGGGTAAGATAGCTGAAATGTCAACGGGTGAGGGTAAAACATTAGTTTCTACTTTACCTGCATATTTAAATGCACTTGCGGGGGAAGGCGTTCATATTGTTACAGTAAACGATTATTTAGCAAAAAGAGATAGTGAATGGAATGGAACTTTATTTGAATGGTTAGGAATTACAGTGGATTGTATCGATAAACACCAGCCTAATTCTGAAGAGCGTCGTAATGCTTATCGTGCCGATATCACTTATGGAACTAATAATGAATTTGGATTTGACTATCTAAGAGATAATATGGTGCATACTCCAGAGGAGATGGTACAAAGAAAACATCACTACGCTATGGTGGATGAAGTAGATAGTGTATTAATAGATGATGCACGTACTCCTTTAATTATCTCAGGACCTATTGGACATCAAACTGGCGAACAACAATTTTTTGAATTAAAACCAAGAATTGAAAAATTGGTGGAAATGCAAAAGAAAACGGTGAATCAGTTTTTGATTGAAGCCAAAAAGAAAATTGCTGAAGGCAATGATGATCCTAAAGATGGAGGTAAAGCGTTATATGCCGCATTTAGAGGATTGCCCAAAAACAGTGCCATTATTAAATATTTGAGCGAGCCAGGTGTGAGAGTGAAATTGCAAAAAGCAGAAAACTATTATTTAGCCGATCAGCAAAGAGAAATGCATCATGTAGATGCAGATTTATTTTTCCATATTGATGAAAAAAATAATTCAGTTGAATTAACAGACAAAGGGTTGCAGCTTATTACAAAACAAGGTGAAGATCCCAATTTTTTTCTACTTCCCGATATTAGTGTAGCCTTAAGCACGATTGATCAAAATGCACAATTAAAGCCTGAAGAAAAATTCCAACAAAAAGAAAGTATTATTTCAGAATACAGCATTAAAGCCGATCGTATTCACACAGTGAATCAGTTATTAAAAGCATACACTTTATTTGACAAAGATGTAGAATATGTGGTAATAGAAGCACAAGTAAAAATAGTAGATGAACAAACAGGTCGTATCATGGAAGGTCGTCGTTATTCAGACGGATTACACCAGGCCATTGAAGCAAAAGAAAATGTGAAAATTGAAGCCGCTACCCAAACTTATGCCACCATAACTTTGCAAAACTTTTTTAGAATGTACCATAAGTTAGCAGGTATGACGGGTACTGCTGAAACTGAAGCTGCTGAGTTTTGGAGTATCTACAAATTAGATGTAGTCTCTATTCCTACTAATATTCCTGCAATTAGAAAAGACGAACAAGATTTGGTATATAAAACTAAGCGTGAAAAATTTAAAGCAGTTATTGAAACCATTGTAAGTTTAAGAGAACAAGGAAGGCCTGTTTTATGCGGAACTACTTCAGTGGAAGTGAGTGAGTTATTAAGTAGAATGCTGCGTCAGCAAAATATTCCGCACAACGTTTTAAATGCTAAACAGCATGCAAGAGAAGCGCAGGTGGTAGCAGAAGCAGGTTTGACTGGAGCCGTGACCATTGCTACTAATATGGCGGGTCGAGGTACCGATATTAAATTAAGTCCTGAAGTAAAAGCAGCTGGCGGTTTAGCTATTTTAGGTACGGAGCGACATGAGTCTCGACGCGTAGACAGACAATTACGTGGTCGTGCTGGAAGACAGGGTGATCCTGGATCTTCTCAATTCTTTGTTTCTCTGGAAGATGATTTAATGCGCATGTTTGGAAGTGATCGTATTGCAAAAGTGATGGACTTTGCTGGATATAAAGAAGGAGAAGTTATCCAGCATAGTATGATTACAAAATCTATTGAGCGTGCACAGAAAAAAGTAGAGGAAAATAATTTTGGTATTCGAAAACGCTTGTTGGAATACGATGATGTCATGAACAAACAAAGAACAGTGATTTATAAAAAAAGAAATCACGCATTATTTGGAGATAGATTAGCACTAGATGTTGACAATGCTTTTTATCAGGTGATTGAATCGGTGGTATCTAATTACAAATTAAATAATGACTATGAAGGTTTAAAACTAGCCTTAATTGTGCAAACGGGTTTTGATACCACTATTACACAAGAAGAATTTAAGAATACTTCTGATGCCAACTTGGTTCAAATGGTATATCAACAAGCTATTGCACATTATGAGTATAAGAAAAAGGAAATGATGAATGAGAGTATTCCTGTTTTCAAAAATATTAGAAAAAATCAAGGAAGGCATATTGAAAATGTAATTGTTCCAGTAGGAGATGGAAAAATTGCCTACAATGTATTGGTTAACCTTGATAAAAATATAAGCACTGAGGGTGCTACATTAGTTTCACAGGCAGAGAAATCAATCGCATTAAGTTTTATTGATGATGCATGGAAGGAGCATCTAAGAGCTATGGACGATTTGAAACAATCGGTACAAACAGCTACTTATGAACAAAAAGACCCTTTAGTCATTTATAAAATGGAGGCTTTTGAATTATTTAGAAAAATGGATATTGAAATAAATCAGAAATTAGTTCAATTTTTATGTCATGCACATTTGCCTTTAGAAGATGCTGTGAAAGAAGGTCGTCAACAAAAAACCGACTTAAGTAAATTAAGTGCCAACAGAACAGAGGAAGCAGGAGTGAATCAATACAATGATCCAAGTGATATAAAGCAAGCCCCTATTCAAGTGGGTCCTAAAACGGGTCGTAACGACCCTTGTCCTTGTGGAAGTGGAAAAAAATTCAAAGCCTGTCATGGAAAAGATGCCTCTTAATAAATATATCGATCATACTATTTTAAAACCTACTTGTTTAGTATCGGATATTGATAAATTGTGTGCCGAAGCAAAACAATATGATTTTGCTGCAGTTTGTGTTCCACCAAATTTTGTGAAATTGGCCAAAGAGAAATTAGAAAGTACCTCTATAAAAGTTGCTACCGTTATTGGTTTTCCTTTTGGTTATAGTGCTACTGAAGCAAAAATTGCTGAAATTATTTTGGCTATGGTTGATGGGGCCGATGAATTAGATGTGGTTGCTAATATTGCAGCCATAAAAAATGGAGATTGGTCTGCGATCGCAGATGAAATCAATCATATTCTTCCTATTGTTCGATCTAAAAATAAAGTAATAAAAATAATTATTGAGTCGGGTGTATTAACCGATGATGAAATTGTTAAGTGCTGTGATATTTATGGTGTAGCGGGTATTGATTTTTTAAAAACTTCCACAGGCTATGCAGAAAAGGGAGCTAGTGTGGAAGCGATAAAATTATTTAGAAAATATTTGCCAAATCCAGTTCAAATTAAAGCTTCAGGTGGCATTAGAGACTATGCCACAGCTAAAATAATGATAGATGCTGGCGCCACTAGAATTGGTACTAGTTCAGGTGTAGCTATTGTGGCTGGCTTTCATTCAGATAATGTAAAATCAAATTATTAACTTTACAATTATCATGTTATTAGAAAAAATTAAATCTTTAGCCAAGACGCATCAAAAAGAAAATGTTGCTATACGCAGATATTTACATGCACATCCTGAATTAAGTTATCAAGAATTTGAAACGAGTAAGTATGTGCAAGCTCAATTAAAATCTATTGGAATTCCTTTTACAGTCATTGCTACTACAGGTGTATTAGGTATCATTGAAGGAAAAAATCCAACAAAGAGAACTATTGCACTTCGGGCAGATATGGACGCACTTCCCATCATTGAAGAAAATAATATTGATTATATTTCCACCAAAGAAGGTGTTATGCATGCTTGTGGCCATGATGTGCATACCACCATTTTATTAGGGGCTGCCAAAATTTTATGGACACTTCGCGATACATTTGAAGGCACTATAAAATTATTATTTCAACCAGGTGAAGAAAAAAACCCAGGTGGAGCAAGTTATATGATTCGTGATGGAGCACTTCAAAATCCCGTTCCTCAAGGCATTATAGGATTGCATGTGCATCCAGGATTAGATCATGGCAAATTAAGTTTTAGAAAAGGAAGAGTGATGGCTAGTGCCGATGAGTTATACATATCTATTAAAGGGCCTGGTGGGCATGCGGCAACCCCGCATCAAACTGTAGATACAGTTTTGGTGGCTGCTCAATTAATAACAAGTTTACAAACTATAGTCTCCAGAAATAGAGATCCACAAAATCCATCTGTTTTATCTATTTGTTCTGTACAGGGTGGTAATACAACAAATGTTATTCCTAGTGAAGTAAAATTAATGGGTACTTTCAGAGCTATGGATGAAGTGTGGCGATTTAAAGCACATGAATTAATGAAGCAGCAGGCAAAGGGCTTGTCTTTGGCCACAGGAGCTGAAATTGATTTTAAAGTAGATGTAGGATATCCAACTGTAGATAATGAGCCTGCAATTACAGAGGCTGCCTGGAAATTAGCTGATACTTATATGGGCGCAAGCAATGTAGAACAGACAGAGAAAAGAATGGGTGCTGAGGATTTCGGATATTATTCACAAGTAATTCCAGGTTGCTTTTTTAGATTAGGAGTACGTAATGCATCGAAAGGGATCATACATAATGTGCACACTCCACATTTTAATATTGAGGAAGATGCTATTGAAAATGGAGTAGGAATGATGGCCTGGTTGGGCACTCAATTATTTGCATAAAGCTCTATATTTCAACAATATATACTTCAAAAAACTCGTTTTCTATATATTCATTAGCTTTGTGTGGCTCGAAAACTAACATTCGTTATAAAATTATCACATGTCTAGTAAAGAAAACCTTAGAAAAGAACAGGCATTAGAATACCATGCCAACGGCAGACCAGGTAAAATTGAAGTTATTCCAACTAAAGAAGCGAAAACACAAAAAGATTTATCATTAGCCTATAGTCCAGGCGTAGCCATTCCTTGTACTGAAATAAAAAATAATCCCACCGATGTATTCAAGTATACGGCTAAAGGAAATTTAGTAGGTGTAATTTCCAATGGTACAGCAGTTTTAGGTTTGGGTAATATAGGTGCTTTGGCAAGTAAGCCTGTAATGGAGGGGAAGGCTGTACTTTTTAAAATTTTTGCAGATATTGATGTATTTGATATTGAGATTAACGAAACTGATCCAGATAAATTTGTTGAAATTGTAAAATCTTTAGAACCCACTTTTGGTGGTATTAATTTAGAAGACATCAAAGCTCCTGAATGTTTTTACATAGAAAACAAATTAAAGGAATCTATGTCTATTCCGGTGATGCACGACGATCAACATGGAACTGCGATTATAAGTAGTGCTGCTTTATTAAATGCTTTAGACTTACAAAAGAAAAAAATTGACAAAGCAAAATTTGTAGTAAGTGGGGCTGGTGCTGCTGCGATGGCTTGTATAAAGTTATATGTAGCACTTGGTGCTAAACATGAAAATTTTATTTTGTTTGATGTAGATGGAGTATTGCATACTGGCAGAACCGATTTAGGAGAAGATAGAAAACCTTTTGCTATTAAGGCAAGTAATATGACTTTGACACAGGCCTTTAAAACAGCCGATGTGTTTTTAGGATTAAGTGTCGGAAATATTGTTACTAAGGAGATGATACTTTCAATGCCAAAAAATCCCATCGTTTTTGCACTAGCGAATCCAGACCCAGAGATAGATTATGAAACTGCTACCGCTGTAAGAAAAGATATTATTATGGCAACAGGTAGATCAGATTATCCTAATCAGGTAAATAATGTTTTAGGCTTTCCATACATATTTAGAGGTGCATTAGATGTGAGAGCAAAGTCAATTAACGAAGCCATGAAGTTAGCTGCTGTAAGAGCCTTGGCTGAATTAGCAAAAACTGCAGTTCCGGATGCAGTGAATATGGCATATAATCAACAAAATTTATGTTTTGGATCAGAATATATCATTCCAAAGCCTTTAGATCCAAGATTATTGAGCACTTTAGCTCCTGCAGTAGCCAAAGCAGCTGTAGCCTCTGGAGTGGCACAGCAAACAATTGCTAATTGGGATGAGTACGAAGTACAACTTAATAAACGCTTAGGTTTAGATAATCAATTAATGCGATTAATTAGTAATAAAGCTCGTCGCGATCCAAAACGTTTAGTATTCTCTGACGCTGAAAATGTTAAAATATTAAAAGCAGCTAGCATTATTTATGATGATGGTATTGCTTATCCCATTTTATTAGGAAATGAGACTCGCATTAAAAATATTGCCGAGGCAAATAGTATTGATATTAGTGATTTGCCAATCATAGATGTCAGAAGTGATGAGATGGAAGAGAAAAGAGAATTTTTTGGTTCCATCTTATTTCAAAAAAGACAACGTAAAGGTGTTAATAAATATGAAAGCTTAAAATTAATGCGTACTCAAAATTATTTTGGTGCCATGATGGTGGAAACTGGGGAGGCGGATGCCATGTTATCGGGACTAACCAGAAATTATACCGATGGAATTAAACCAGCATTACATATTATAGGTACTGAAGAGGGTGTGAAGAAGATAGCAGGTATGTATTTATTATTAACAAAAAAAGGCCCCCTATTTTTAGCAGATACTACAGTTAATATAAATCCCAATGCCGAGGAATTAGCAGATATTGCATTACTAGTAGCAAAAGAAGTTCGCAATTTTAATATGGAACCAAGAATAGCTATGTTAAGTTATTCCAATTTTGGAAGTAGCGATACACCTGAAGCCAAAATGGTAGCTGAAGCCACTCGAATTATAAAACAACGCAATCCTTCTTTAATAGTAGATGGTGAAATGCAAGGTATGATGGCATTTAATAATGAAATTTTAAAAGAAAATTATCCATTCAGTGAATTAGTAGATGCGCAAGTGAATGTATTAATATTCCCTAATTTAACTTCGGGTAACATTGCCTATCACTTGCTAAAAGAAATTGGAGGGGTAGATATTATTGGTCCTATTTTATTAGGTTTGAAAAAACCAGTGAATGTGCTTCAATTGGGATCGGGTGTAAGAAATATTATTAATATGGCCACAGTTGCTGTGGTAGACGCTCAATTGAAAACTAGGGTTG
Source organism: uncultured Sediminibacterium sp. (assembly GCA_964637225.1). Classification (GTDB taxonomy): domain Bacteria; phylum Bacteroidota; class Bacteroidia; order Chitinophagales; family Chitinophagaceae; genus Sediminibacterium. The sequence continues at coordinate 428 of CAZWTV010000070.1, read as the reverse complement.
ATACCCATTTAGAAGTGCAAAGAGTAAGTTGGTGGAAGCGTATGAAAAAGAAACATAAATAGGTTATTTTTGGAGTATGAATATTTTTACTCATTTCGGTTATTATCTTTTGATGTTAAAAGGCATGTTTACTTCAGCCGAAAACAAAAAAATGTTTTGGAATGAGTATATTAAACAGTGTGTTGATATTGGATTTGGTTCATTGCCTATTGTAATTATAATTTCCTTTTTTTTAGGGGCGGTTATCACCGTTCAAACCGCAGCACAATTTGTAAATCCTTTAATTCCTATAACAACTGTGGGAATTGTTGTGAGAGACAGTATGTTATTAGAGTTTGCACCTTCATTTTTAAGTATCGTTTTAGCGGGGGTAGTAGGTAGTAAGATTGCAAGTGAATTAGGAAATATGCGCATAAGTGAGCAAATAG
>CAZWTV010000069.1:0-9473 GCA_964637225.1 uncultured Sediminibacterium sp. | reverse complement strand
TAATGCCGAGCGTATAATAGATTAATTATGAGCAAGAGTACACCCAACAAAGACCTCATTGGAAAAGGACTTCGCTCTCTATTGCAAAATATAGACGCGGATTACAAGAATCCAGCAGGAAAAGTACCTACAGCGACTATAGAAAAAGCCGTTGCAAGTAATCGTATACCAATTAATGATATTAATGTTAATCCTAAAAATCCTCGAAAAGACTTTGACGAAAAAGCATTAAAAGAATTAGCAAGCTCTATTCAACTTCACGATTTAATACAACCCATAACCGTTGCACAATTAGCCAATGGCAAGTATCAACTCATTGCAGGAGAAAGACGTTTTCGTGCTGCAAAAATGGCTGGCTTAATCGATTTACCAGCTTATATTAGATCAGGTAACGATAAAGAATTATTAGAATTAGCTTTACTAGAAAATTTACAAAGAGTTGACCTTAATGAAATTGAGATTGCATTAAGCTATCAACGCATGATGGATGAGCTTAATTATACACAGGAAAAAGTAGCAGAGAGAATGGGCGTGGATAGGTCTACCATTGCTAATTATATAAGATTATTAGAATTACCGCCCAGCCTTCAAGCTGCACTTCGTAATGGAAGTTTAAGTGTAAGTCTTGCCAAATTATTATTGGGTAAAGAAATTGAAAAACAATTATTCTTATTCAAGGAAATTACTGAAAAAGGTTTAACTGTAAAACAAACTGAAGAACTCATTCGAAAAATGAATCTAGCAGGTAAAAATTTTAAGCCCTCTGGGAATGTTACAAAAAATCAATTATCACCTGTTTATAAAAAATTGGAAGATAAATTAACCAGTCATTTATCTACTAAAGTTGTTTTACAACACCAAAAAAATGGAAGTGGAAAAATTACAATTGAATATTCAGATCTCAATGGCTTAAATAAAATACTAGAAGCAATGCAATTGAGCATTAGCTAGTCTAATTTAAAATGGAATTTATTTAAGATGCGGCTACTATACCTTTTAATATTGCTGCTACTTTTGCAGCCCACTGCCAATAGCCAAGATAGCGTTTATCTCAAAAAAAGTGATACACTGCAGCATCATATTCCAAGAAGAGCTACCAGAAGATCGGCCATATTACCCGGTTGGGGTCAAGCCTATAATAAACAATATTGGAAAATACCTTTAGTATACGGTGTATTAGCTATTCCAGCTTCTACCTATGTATATAATAATGATTTATATGAAAAAACAAAATTTGCTTATGAAGCAAAGTTTAAGGCAGAACACGGAGATAATAGTGATCTGAGTAAAATAGATCCCAAGTTGCAAAACTTAAGTCTCGGTTCCTTACAGAGTTATAGAAATATATTTAGAAGAGACAGAGACTATTCTATTATGTGGTTAATACTTGCATGGGGACTCAATGTAGCTGACGCAACAGTGGCAGGTCATTTAAAAGAATTTGATGTCAATAATAACTTATCTTTAAAAATGACGCCCTTCATTCAACCACAACTTCAACAAACAGGACTTTCACTACAATTTCATTTTAAAAATACCCATACAAAATAACTTAAACAAGCAGCTATGAAAATTGCATTAATTGGCTATGGAAAAATGGGTAAAGCTATTGAAGAAATCGCTTTACATAAAGGCCATGAAATTGTATTAAAAATTGATATAAACACAACTTCTGATTTTACCAAAGAAAATTTACAAAAAGCAGAAGTAGCTATTGAATTTACTGGCCCACATACTGCTTTTGAAAATATAACAAAGTGCTTAGAATGGAATGTGCCAGTAGTATCTGGCTCCACTGGTTGGCTAGATAATTTTGAAAAAGCCAAAAAACTATGTGAAGAAAAAAATGGTTGTTTAGTGTATGCCAGTAATTTTAGTATCGGGGTAAATTTATTTTTTGAAATCAATAAACAACTTGCCCATTTAATGGAACCTTATGAAAATTATAATGTTTCTATGACTGAAACTCATCATACACAAAAGAAAGATGCCCCCAGTGGAACTGCAATTAGTTTAGCAGAACAAATTCTTGCTCAATTAGGAAGAAAGAAAAAATGGGTGAATAATAAAACAAATGATGCTACAGATTTATTTATTCGCTCTGAAAGAATAGATCCAGCCCCTGGCACACATACTGTTAGTTACGATTCTCCCATTGATAGTATTGAGATAACTCATACAGCTCATACCCGTCAAGGCTTTGCTTCAGGAGCCTTATTAGCTGCAGAGTTTACAAATAAAAAAAGAGGTATCTTTACTATGAAAGACGTGCTAGGTCTTTGATAAAAAGCTATGCTATCCAAAAAAACACAATACGCATTACAAGCACTTTCCTATATGGTGGAGCATAACATTGGCAATCCTATTTTGATTGCAACTATTGCCAAAGAAAAAAATATACCTCTCAAGTTCTTAGAAAATATTTTACTAGCCTTAAAAAAAGCTGGATTTTTAGAAAGCAAAAAAGGAAAAAATGGAGGTTATTTTTTTGCCTTACCGCCCGATAAAATAAAACTTTCCGCAATTTTCAGAATTTTAGAAGGCCCTATTGCATTGCTTCCTTGTGTAAGTTTGAATTTCTATGAAAAGTGTATTGATTGCAATGAAAAAAAATGTGGTATTAATAAAATTATGGTAGCTGTAAGAGATAATACATTAGCCATTTTAGATAATTCAACTGTCAACGATTTAAGTTTGATAAAAAAATAACAATGAAAAAAATTGGAATACTCTGTTTATTATTTTTAACCCTCCATGCTTCTTCACAAAGTTTAATTGGCGGAGATAATATTTTAAAAACAAATTTAAGCGCCGATGTCATAAATAATTTAAATATTACTTACGAAAAGAGTATTAACCACTTTATTTCATTGTCTGTCAATTATAAAAGCATGCCCCTTTCAAAACTTCCTTTAAAGGCAATAGCAAAAAAATTTATTGACAATCCTGCTATTGATTTTGATAATTTTAAATTTGGAAATAGCACCATCACCTTCGAAGGTCGTTTTTATTTGGGTTTATCGAAAATGTCAGGCTTCTATATTGGGCCGTATATTAGATATGGAAATTATGATTTATCGGTACCAGCTGCTTATACCTATACTCCCGACAAAAGCTTTCCATCAGAAATTGTGAAACCTATTACTGCTATTGCTACTTTAGATGGCACAGTAAGAACACAAAGTTATGGTGCACATGTAGGTATGCAATTTCAGTTATTAACTAAGTTAGTTTTTGATATTTCTTTTATTGGTGGACATTATGGGACTTCTACAGGTAAACTTGAATTTAGTCCTCCTGGTGGTTTTCCCAAGCCTGCACAAATAGCCTTGCAACAAGTCCTAGACAACACCAAAGCTAATCCACTTACATTAAAATCAAAGGTGGATGACAACAAAGCTACTGTAGATACTGAAGGCCCCTGGTGGGGTTTAAGAGGCTTAGGTATTGGAATTGGTTTGAGATTTTAAATACGCTAATTTTACCCACTCAAAATATTTTATATGTCTGCTCCATTTTTACAAGAATTATTCAAAGGTCAAAGCTATGATGCCCATCAATTTTTTTTAATAGCCGGGCCTTGTGTGGTTGAAAATGAAGATATAGTGATGGAGATTGGAGATAAGGTTTCTGCTTTATGTAAAAATTTAGGAATTGCTTATGTATTTAAAGCAAGTTATAGAAAAGCAAATAGAACAAGTGCAGGTTCTTTTACAGGCATTGGAGATGATACTGGATTAACTTTGATAAAAAAAGTAGGTGCGCATTTTAAAGTTCCAACAACCTCAGATATTCATGCACATGATGAAGCAGCCCTTGCTGCAAAATATATTGATATTTTACAGATACCCGCATTTTTATGTCGTCAAACCGACTTACTAACAGCAGCAGCTCAAACTGGAAAAATTGTAAACGTTAAAAAGGGACAATTTTTAAGTGGTGCATCCATGAAATTTGCAGTAGATAAAATTAAATTATCGGGCAATGACAAAGTAATGCTCACAGAACGTGGAAATACTTTTGGCTATCAAGACTTAGTTGTTGATTTTAGAAACATACCCGCTATGGCAGAAAATGGTACACCCGTAATTATGGATTGTACTCATTCTTTACAACAACCTAATCAAACTAGTGGTGTGACTGGCGGAAATCCTCATTTAATTGAAACTATTGCTAAAGCTGGCATTGCTACTGGCGCTCATGGTTTATTTATAGAAACACATCCAAATCCAGCGGTAGCCAAAAGCGATGGTGCTAACATGTTACCATTAAACAAGCTTGCTCCTTTATTGGAAAAATTAGTGAAATTAAAAAAAGCGGTAAATTAAAAAAGCCCTCAATTCACCTACTACACCATTTATACTCTCTATATTACTCTCTAGAAATATTTCATTGGATTTCTTTTTCCTAATAATATGTACCTACGAATACTTCTCCAAAAAGCAAGTACCATATAAACTATGACGGGAGAGCCAAGTGTAAGAAAGGAAATGTAAATAAACCACATTCTTATTTTGCTAGTAGCAATACCTAATCTTTCACCTATGGCAGTGCAAACACCAAAAGCATGTAATTCAAAAAAATCCTTTATTTTTTGCATAAAAAATATATTAATGCCTGCTGCAATCTATAAAAAAAAGTGGACATAAAGTGTATTTTTTGCTTCTTGCGGGTTCAAATTTGGCTTACCTTTGCCCCAATTTTAACAACAAAATTAAGTACCATGGCTTTTGATATTGAAATGATCAAAAATTTATATGCCGAAATGCCTTCCAAAGTAGAAGCTGCTCGTAAATTATTAGGTCGCCCTTTAACTCTTTCTGAGAAAATTTTATTCTCTCATTTACATACCGATCAAAAATTAGAAAGCTTTGAAAGAGGTGGTTCTTATGTTGATTTTGCTCCAGACCGAGTGGCCATGCAAGATGCTACGGCTCAAATGGCATTATTACAATTCATGCAAGCTGGTCGACCTAAAGTAGCGGTTCCTAGCACAGTGCATTGCGACCATTTAATTTCAGCGAAAGTAGAAGCCAAACAAGACTTACAAGTAGCCACTACCGAAAGCAAAGAAGTGTACGATTTTCTAGCCTCAGTATCTAATAAATATGGATTAGGGTTTTGGAAGCCTGGTGCTGGTATCATTCACCAAGTGGTTTTAGAAAACTATGCATTTCCTGGTGGTTTAATGATAGGAACTGATTCACATACAGTGAACGCAGGTGGATTAGGTATGATTGCCATTGGCGTGGGTGGAGCAGATGCTTGCGATGTCATGGCAGGACTTCCATGGGAATTAAAATGGCCGAAATTAATTGGAATAAAATTAACTGGAAAATTAAGTGGATGGACTGCACCAAAAGATGTGATTTTAAAAGTAGCAGGAATTTTAACGGTGAAAGGTGGAACTGGCGCCATAGTAGAATATTTTGGAGAAGGAGCTACTAGTATGAGTTGTACTGGTAAAGGAACTATTTGTAACATGGGTGCTGAAATTGGTGCCACTACATCTACTTTTGGATATGATGCTAGCATGAGCAGATATTTACAATCAACAGGTCGTGCAGACGTGGCAAGTTTGGCAGATAGCATTGCATCTCATTTAACAGCAGATCCTGAAGTATATGCTGAGCCTGAAAAATACTTTGATCAAGTAATAGAAATTGATTTAAATACTCTAGAGCCACACTTAAATGGGCCATTTACTCCAGACTTAGCCACTCCCATTTCTAAAATGAAAGAAGCTGCTGCTGCAAATGGTTGGCCTACAAAAATTGAAGTGGGTTTAATTGGTAGTTGTACCAATTCTTCTTATGAAGATATAAGTCGCGCAGTAAGTTTGGCAAAACAAGTGGCTGAAAAAGGTTTAACAACTAAAGCTGAATACACAATAACTCCAGGTTCTGAGCAAGTGAGATACACCATCGAAAGAGATGGATTCTTAGACGTGTTTAGTCAAATAGGTGCAAAAGTATTTGCCAATGCATGTGGACCTTGTATAGGAATGTGGGAGCGTGTGGGTGCAGAGAAAAAAGAAAAAAATACAATCGTACATTCTTTCAATAGAAATTTTGCAAAGAGAGCCGATGGTAATCCTAATACTTTTGCCTTTGTAGGTTCTCCTGAATTAGTGACTGCACTTGCCATTGCAGGCGATTTAAATTTTAATCCACTAACTGACACCCTTACCAACAATAAAGGAGAACAAGTAAAACTTGATCCACCTAGTGGAGAAGAATTACCAGTAAAAGGTTTTGCTGTTGAAGATGCAGGCTATCAAGCGCCAGCAGCCGATGGTTCAAAAGTAGTCGTAGCCGTTGATCCCCATTCAAAACGTTTACAACTATTAGACCCTTTTGCACCTTGGGAAGGTACCGATTTAAAATCATTAAAACTTTTAATTAAGGCAAAAGGAAAGTGCACTACTGACCATATTTCCATGGCAGGTCCTTGGTTAAAATTTAGAGGTCATTTGGATAATATCTCTAATAATTTATTAATTGGAGCGGTAAACTTTTTCAATGAAAAAACCGATCACGTAAAAAATCAAATCACTGGCAACTACGACACGGTGCCTAATACTCAAAGAGCTTATAAAGCGGCAGGTATTGGAACCATTGTAGTGGGTGATGAAAACTATGGTGAAGGTTCTTCACGTGAACATGCAGCTATGGAGCCAAGACATCTTGGTGTAAGAGTAGTTTTAACTAAATCTTTTGCAAGAATTCATGAAACAAATTTAAAAAAACAAGGTATGCTCGCTTTAACATTTGCCCATAAAGCCGACTACGATAAAATTTTAGAAGACGATAGTATTGATGTGATGGGATTAACTTCATTTGCAGCGGGTAAACCACTAAGCTTGGTATTAACTCATAAAGATGGATCGGTAGATACCATTGAGGCTAATCACACTTATAATCAACAACAAATTGAGTGGTTTAAAGCAGGTGGAGCCTTGAATATCATTAGAAAGCAAGTAGCAGGATGATAAACACAGCACTTGTTTCATTTGGCATGAGTGGAAAGGTTTTTCATGCTCCATTCATAGACATTCACCCTGAATATACATTAGTGGGTGCTTGGGAAAGATCGAAAAAAAATATTCAAGCAAGTTATCCTGGAACAAAATCTTTTAGTAGTTACGAGGAAATATTAAAAGACCCCACAATTGATTTAATTGTAGTCAATTCGCCCAACGATACACACTACGAATACACAAAGCAAGCTCTATTGGCAGGTAAACATGTAGTAACAGAAAAAGCTTTTACGGTTTCGGTTGCCCAAGCAGAAGAACTTGATGCATTAGCACAAAAATTAAATTTAAAATTAGCAGTGTATCAAAATAGAAGATATGATGCCGATTTTTTGACCCTAAAAAAGTTAATTGCAGAAAATAAAATTGGAGAATTTTTAGATATACAAATTTCTTTTGAAAGATATAGAACCACTTTAAGTCCTAAAGCTCACAAAGAAATAAATACGCCTGGCGCAGGTGTATTATATGATCTCGGTCCTCATTTGGTTGACCAAGCTTTATTGTTAAGTGGCATGCCAAAATCGGTTTTTGCAGACATTAGAATTACCAGAAAAGTAAGCCAGGTGGACGATTATTTTACCTTAATTCTTTATTATCCAACACATAGAATATTATTAACTAGTGGTATGGTTTTTATGGAAACATTACCTGCCTATAAAATTTATGGCACTAAAGGTTGTTTTATAAAGTATAGGGCCGATATTCAGGAAGATGAATTAATTGCAGGTAAAAAACCAATAGGTGAAACATGGGGTGTAGAACCCAAAGAAAAATGGGGAATTTTAAGTACTGATAAAGATGGAATTATAAGCTCACAAACCATTCCTAGTGTTGCAGGAAATTACGGCCTTTTCTATGATTTAATGGCCGATGCTATAAACCATAACAAAGCCTTACCCACTTCAGCCAAAGAAGGTAGAGATATCATTCAAATTTTAGAAGCTGCAAGAAAAAGCTTTATTGATCAAAAAGTAGTAGAGATAAAAGCATAAACTTTCTATGCCTCACCCCTATTTTTTAGCAATTCAAAAAATTTTTTCTACTCATAAGAATGAAAAAATTGCCAATGCTTCAAAGGCATACTTACTTAATCAATTTGAATTTTATGGAATCAAAACTCCTTTGAGAAGAAAATTATGCCATCAATTTTACAAATCAAACCCAATTGATGATCCTAATGAACTTCAGACAATTATTCAAGCGTGTTTTGCTGCTCCCCAAAGAGAAATGCATTATTTTGCTATTGAGTTGTTAGGATATCATAAAAAGTTATGGTCTAAAAAAACTATTTCTTTAATAGAATGGATGCTTACCCATAAAAGTTGGTGGGACTCAGTAGACAGTATGAATTCAAATATTATTGGTAAATTTTTTTTACAATTTCCTGAACACATTAACAGTAGCACTTTAAAATGGAATAATGCATCCAATAAATGGTTGCAAAGAATTAGTATTTTATTTCAGTTAATGTATAAAGAAAATACAAATACCCAATTACTATCAAAGTATATAGAACATTGTCAGAGGGAAGAAGATTTTTTCATTCGTAAGGCCATTGGATGGGCTCTTCGAGCCTACGCTAAAACCAATAAAAAATGGGTGATCCAATTTGTGAAAGACCACCCAGCATTATCTAATTTATCTAAGCGTGAAGCGCTGAAACATATATAGAATTACATTTTCTTGGCATCTTCTAAGAACTTCGCCAACCCTATGTCTGTTAAAGGATGTTTTAACAATCCTAAAATAGAATCTAAAGGACAGGTACAAACATCGGCTCCAGCTTCTGCCGCTTTAACTATATGCAATGCATTACGAATAGAAGCAGCAAGTATTTTTGTATGAAAACCTTGGACATCGTATATATGTCTAATTTGACTAATTAATTGCATACCATCCCAAGAGCTATCATCTATTCTTCCTATGAAGGGAGAAACATAACTAGCGCCTGCTTTTGCAGCTAAAATTGCTTGACCAGCTGAGAAAACTAAAGTACAATTGGTTTTAATTCCATTATCGGTAAACCATTTAATAGCTTTAATACCGTCTTTAATCATTGGAACTTTAACTACAATATTCTTATGAATGGCAGCTAATTTTTTTCCTTCTTCGACCATACTAGTAAAATCTGTTGATAAAACTTCTGCACTAATATCCCCATTTACTAATTCACAGATAGCTTTATAGTGAGCCGCTATAGCAGCCTCTCCTTTAACACCCACTTGTGCCATTAAAGAAGGATTGGTGGTAACACCGTCTAAGATTCCTAAGTCATTTGCTTCTTTTATTTGAGCCAAATTACCCGTGTCAATAAAAAATTTCATATGGTTGGATTTATAGAATTTCAGTTTAAAGATGCCACTTTACAATTTAAAAATATAAAAATGGCAGGCTACTTACATCGCACCGCTCAACCACCTATCCTTGCTGTATT
>CAZWTV010000068.1:0-9558 GCA_964637225.1 uncultured Sediminibacterium sp. | reverse complement strand
AGGCCCGAGCGCTCGCCCTTGCGCAGCTCAGCCATCAGCCCTCCCGCTCCAGCAGCGCAACGCACTCGATGTGCGGGGTCTGGGGAAACATGTCCACGGGGCGCACGCGAACCAGCCGGTAGCCGGCCTCGGCCAGCTGGGCGGCGTCGGGGGCGAGCGTGGTCGGGTTGCAGGAGACGTAGACGATCCGGCGCGGGCCGGCCTCCGCGATCCGCGCCACCGCCTTGCGGGCGAGCCCCGAGCGCGGCGGGTCGACCACTAAAGAAAAAATTAAATATAAAAGAAAAGATGGCGTAGACCTAACAGGCGATCTATATTTACCTAAAGGTTATGATAAATCTAAAGATGGACCTCTTCCTACTTTACTATGGGCATATCCAAGAGAATTTACAAGTGCTTCAGACGCTAGTCAAATTAGAGGTAACCAACATAAATTTACGATGTTAAGTTGGGGCTCACCTGTCTTTTATGTCACTCAAGGTTATGCTATTTTAGATAATGCTGAAATGCCTATTGTAGCTACTTCTGCAGATAAAAAACCAAATGATGATTTTATAAATCAATTAATATTAAATGCTACAGCTGCTATTGATAAATTAGTAGAATTAGGTATTAGTGATAGAAATAAAATAGCAGTGGGAGGACATAGTTATGGCGCGTTTATGACAGTGAATTTATTAGCTCATACAAATTTATTCAAGGCGGGGATTGCTAGAAGTGGGGCATATAATAGAACTTTAACACCCTTTGGCTTTCAAAATGAAGAGCGTACTTTTTGGCAAGCCAAGGATTTATATTTAGAAATGAGCCCTTTTGCCTTTGCTGATAAAATTAAAACGCCTTTATTAATGACGCACGGTGAAATGGATGACAACACTGGAACCTTCCCTATCAATAGTGAAAGATTATATGCGGCTATTAAAGGTCATGGTGGAACAGTAAGGTTTGTTTACATGCCCTATGAAGCACATGGTTATAAAGGAAAGGAAAATGTGTTACATCTTTTATGGGAGCAAGGAAGATGGCTAGATAAATACTTAAAGGGGAAATAGTATACATTTAAAATTTAAGTAAGTTTGAAAATTTATTTTAAAATAATACTGGTGCTACTTGTTATAAGTTATCATGAAACAAAAGCTCAGTCATCAGGAAATATTCAAATTACAAATAATGGGGTTGCCCCAGTGCCAATTTTTGCGTTGGGGAAACCAGCCATTATGGGATCTGCGATATTAAGAAAAGGCAAATTTTATTTTAATCCAGAGTTTAATCTAGGTATAGATATTACACCTTGGACAATTTTTTCAAGAGTAGGTTATTATTTAGTAGAACAAAAAAAATTAACAATTGGGTTAGCGGCTAATACCAATTGGTTTTTTCAACAAAACCATCCCATTGTCAATGATTTAGAATACCAGGTACAACAATATTATTCTTTTGAATTTAATGGAGAATACCGTCCCAAAAATAATCAACGTTTTATTTTTGCTTATTGGCGCTCCGATCGATTAAGTAAAGCAGGAATACTTTTTGAGAATTTTGTGAATTTTGTTTATTGTTTTGATAATATAAAATTGGGTAATCATATTATTAATACCAAACCGAGTATTTTTTATTTAGAAGACCACGGCTGGGTGAAAGGGTTTTTTACAGCACAAACCACTACTTATCAAAAAGAAAATTGGAAATGTAATGTTTTTTTAACCACTTCATGGCCTGTAACAAATATGCCAGGCACCGGTTTTATATGGAATACCGGACTGAATATTCCATTTTAAACTTTCTATTTACCCACTACTTTATATTTCAAAACATTATTTTCTATAAATTCTTCAAAATAAATATTGTTTGCTGAAACATAGTACTTCTTATTGTTGATAACAACTGCTTTAGAATCTGCAGGCAAACTATCAAAAATATCTCCAATATTAAATTGTTTTGACTTAACCACTGTCACTTCTGGAACATTAATATTATTGTTAGTAGTATCAGATACTCCTGTATTTAAAACTCCATTTAAACCTGCAACGGTGTACCAAATACTACCCTCTTCTTTAATATACTCTTTATAGTAGGTTCCATTATATTCATAATATTTTTCGTTGTTTAAAACCACTACTTTAGACTCTTTTGGAATTTGTGGAACACTGGCTCCTATGGGTGCTTGTACCACTTGATAATTTTTTTCTTTTTCTTGATAATAAATACCATTGTAATAATAGTAAGGGTACCCACCAAAATTAAAACCCCAATACCCATAGGGTAAAGCGCCAATTGTTAAACCAAAAGGAGGAAAAATGCTTCTATAATAACCACCATAATAATCAAAGAATAAGCCATTATAAAAATAATAGGGGATTCCTCTGAATTGAATAGTTTGATAATGTCTTGGTAATCGAGTTAAAAACCTTTGCCCCCCTCCTCTGTAATAACCCATAGAATAAGCACCTCTATTGACACCCACCCCCACACTAAAACTTGAATGGCCGCCCCATCTGCCACCTCCGCTAAATCCAACTGAGAAACCTCCCCTACTGAAACCGCCTCCTCTTGCCCCTCTTTGAGCATAAAGTGAGGAAACAGTTGCCATTAATAAAATAGAAATAACTAAACAGCTTACATAAATACTCTTTTTCATAGCTATAATTTGAAGTTATTAATTGAAAGTATATGAATGAAAAATTTCATATAAATTAGACTACTAAAAGATTCGTAAGTTTAAAAAAAACTGGAAAATTTTTAAATGTTTTATTCAATTTAACAATTCATTAAAACACTTCTCCTAAATTGACAAAAATTCCATTAGACCCATCCGTTCCAAAGGCATAGTCTAAACAGACATTCGTATTGGAATGTTTATTTATCTTAAACCTTAGGCCTAATCCATAGCCTGGAGCAATAACACTCAATTCAGATTTTATATCTTTAGAAAAAGATTGAGCATTAGCGAAAACAACACCTCCAATTTTTCCATTGGGTGTAATACCAAATCTATATTCGGTTTCAAAATAAAGCATATTTTTACCTCTGTATCTTCCTTGAATATATCCACGTCCTGTATTGTAAAGATCGTCCCAACCAGTAGAAGGTAAAAATAAATAAGGTGGTTTACCCGAAAGCGTTAACCAATTATAAGTCCATAATGCTAATATGTTTTTTGAACTTTTAGAAAGATGTATATATTTTCTAGCCTCTACAAGAATAGTACTCCAATCATTATCACTACCTAAAAAAGTAAAATTAGGTCGAAAAGTTATTTTCCCATACATACCGTTAGTGGGAGTAATTTGATTGAGCCTAGAATCATATAATAAATTTACTGCAATACCTACTGCTTTTTCAGAGGGTGCATAACCATACCTATCAAAAGAAGTTTTCGTATCAGAAGGTTTATCTAATTGTTCAATATTCCAATAATGATCATAATAAAAACCTAAGCCGCCATATAAATGAGAACTTATATTTTTTGAAACTGTCTGATGTATTTTTAAATAATTATAATCTAAATAATAACCATTATCTAGAGATGATCTTGGACCCAAACCATAAGTTATGGATGGATATTGCATAAACCTAAGATCAGTAAAATAATTGTACTTCTTATTTTTAGACCAAATATTAGATTGAAATGGAATTAAAATTTGTCTATCTAAAGTATAAGTGATACTTGAATTAATACTAGAAATTTTATAATTTGAGTCTTGAATTTTGCCCGTATAAAAACCGAGATGATAATTTATAGCAGCTGCCCAATTGGTTTGCAAGGAATAACCAAATGCAGGCAAAATGGTAGGGTGCAAGGTGCTATCCTGAGATTTAAGCTCAAAAAAACTTAATGTTAAAATAAATATGAGAGAAAATTTTTTCAATTTAAATTGTATGTTGGGGGTTTACATGTAAGACTAAATTTAAACCTGAAAGTTTAAAATGAAATTAATAAATATTTTAATGTTACATTTGTAAATAAGGATAAACGGTTATTATTTATGCAAAAGTATTTACTATTATGTTTAACTTTTATTATTTTTCAAACTAGTATTGCTCAAAAAACTGAAAGAAAAGGTGAATTTTATTTTTCTTGGGGATATAATAAAGAATACTACACACTTTCTAATGTTGCTGTAAATCAGCCAGAATTAAAAAATAATTTTACTTTTAAAAATACTTTATTAGTAGATCATCCTGGATGGGACGAGGGCTTATTTACCAAGGCATTAAGTATTCCTCAATACAATTATCGTTTTGGCTATTTTATAGACAAAAATAAAGACCTTGCTTTTGAGATAAATTTCGATCATACTAAGGCTTTATTTAAAGACAATCAATTAATTCATATGTCGGGCACTTTTAACGGTGTAGCCATAGATTCTAGTTTTATATTCACTAAATCCGGTCTAGGGAGTGCGGAAAATTATTATTATTTGAATAATGGCGCTAACTTTTTATTATTTAACATAGTAAAACGTAAACATTTTAAAAATTTATCAAATGATTTCGTTGCTATAGATGGTTTAGCTAAAGCTGGTATTGGACCTTTAATACCACACGTTGAAAATAAATTATTTGGTAAAAATAATAATCAAGGATTTCAATTTGGAGGGTGGAATACTGGAGTTGAATATGCTCTTAGAAGTACTTTTCGTAAAAAATTATACTTAGAATTTGCAGGTAAATTAGATTACGCTTACTATTACAACTTAGAGGTTTATAAAGGAAGAGCCAAACAAGGGTTTGGCACTTTAGAATTTATTTTAAACTTGGGTTATTCATTGCCAATGGGGTCCAAGATAAAATAAAACTTATTTCCAACCACCTCCTAAAACTTTATACATATTAGCCACTGCCAAAAGTTGATTCTTTTTAGATTCAATAAGATCAAGCTTAGCAGATAATGCGTCTCTTTGAGCCATAAGTACTTCTAAATAATTTGCTCTTGAAAATTTAAATAAATCATTGGATAATTCCACTGCACTATCTAAGGCATTAACTTCATTAGATTTTATCTGAAAGTTTTTTTCTAAATTTTGAATATTGGATAACTCGTTAATGACTTCTATATATCCATTTAAAATAGATTTTTGATAATTGTATAAGGCTTCTATTTGATAGGCATTGGCATTATTAAATTGTGCTTTGATACCTGCTCTATTAATAATGGGCATCATTAAATCACCAGCTAGAGAATACATTAACGATTGAGGGGTAGTAAATAAATAAGAAGCTTTAAATGCTTGAAAACCCATACCTCCATTAATATTAAGAGAAGGATAAAATTCTGCTTTGGCAGCTTGTACATCGCATTTAGTAGCAAATAATTCTAATTCCGCTTGTTTTATATCTGGTCTATTTTTTAATAAATCAGAAGGTATCCCCACTTGCATAAATTGAGGAGTAATGGAAATAAATGTAGACTTATCTCTATCTATTTTTTGAGGATATCTTGCTAATAGAAAATTTATTTTATTTTCACTCTCAGCAATTTTTTGTTGTAATCCAAAGGCTAAGGCTTGTGAATTATATACTTGTGCTTCAAATTGTTTGACTGCTAGATCAGAAACTACTGCCGCTTCTTTTTGTACTTTCACAATTTCTAAAGCATTTTTTTGAATTGCTATAGTCTCTTCTATAATACTTAATTGATTATCTAGGGATAATAATTCGTAATAAGAACTAGCCAACTCAGCGATTAAACTGGTAATTACTAAATTTTTACCTTCTACTGTTTCTAAATAACGCGTATAAGTTGCTTTTTTGGAGTTACGCAATTTAGCCCAAATATCAGCTTCCCAAGAAGTTTGAAATCCTAATGATATATTAGGCAAAACTTCAGGAACAATTTGACCAGGAGTTATTTCTGTACTTGCATCCCCAGCACCATTGGAAGTATATCTAGCTACTTTATCAACCCCCAAATTAGCTCCTAATGAAAAACTAGGCAACAATAAACCATTTTTTTGTTTCACTTTGTTACTAGCAATTTCAATTTCTTGAAGAGTAGTTAAAACATCATAATTATTTTTTACAGCAGTATCAATGAGAGCTATTAAATATTTATCTGTAAAAAATTCTTTCCAATTTATATGGGAGGTATTGACCGTATCTTTAGTGGCAACAAAACTGTCTGGAAGCTTACTGGTGTCTGTACGTTGCATTTCAAGAGGCGATGAACAACCTATACATAATAAGCCTACATAAAAAATAATACCACAATAAAATATTCTACTTACTTTCATATTAATCAATTTCTTCATAGTATAATTCTACTTAAATGTCTTTCATATTTATATTTCTTTCTGCTAAATGAGCAAAAATATAATAGAGTCCAGGCACTATTAATAAACCAAATAAAGTCCCAAATAACATACCTCCTGCAGCAGCAGTTCCAATGGTTCTATTGCCTATAGAGCCAGGGCCTGATGCAAATACCAGAGGTATTATTCCTGCAATGAAGGCAAATGAAGTCATTAAAATAGGTCTTAATCGTATAGTAGCCCCTGCAATGGCTGCTTGTAAAATGGACATGCCAGCTTTGTGTTTTTGTACTGCAAATTCAACAATTAATACTGCATTTTTACCTAACAAGCCTATGAGCATCACCATGGCTACTTGTGCGTAAATGTTATTTTCTAAGCCTAAGACGTTTAGAAATAAAAAAGCTCCAAATATACCAGTGGGTAAGGATAAAATTATTGACAATGCTATAATGAAACTTTCATATTGAGCTGCTAAAACTAAATACACAAATATCAAGCAAATTAAAAAAGTATAAATAGCTTGATGCCCTTGACCTACTTCATCTTTTGAAATACCTGCCCAGTCAATTCCAAAACCTCTAGGTAATTTATTTTTTGCTTCTTCTGTAATTGCTGCAATAGCTTCACCGCTACTATAACCCTTAGCAGCTCCTCCATTAATTTCAGCAGAGGTATACATATTATGTCTAGTAATTTCACCCAATCCATATACCTTTTCAACTGTCATGAAAGCAGAATAAGGCACCATTTCATCACGATTATTTTTTACATACAATTTTAAAATATCTTGTGGTAGCGCTCTATATTCTGGTAATGCCTGCACCATTACTTTAATCTGGCGATCAAATCTAATAAAATTACTTGCATAAGTACTGCCAATTAAAGTTGATAAATTATTCATCGCATTATCAATAGTGATTCCTTTTTGTTGTGCTTTTTCGTTATCTACTTTTAAAATATATTGAGGAAAACTTGCATTATATACAGTAAATACCGAAGTTAGTTCGGGTCTTTTATTTAAATCTTTTAAAAATGTTTTTGTGACTTCTTCTAACTTCTTATAATCCCCTTTACCTGTTTTATCTAAAAGTCGTAATTCAAATCCTCCAGCTGCTCCATAGCCAGGTACAGCAGGAGGTGGAAAGATTTCAATTTTAGCATCTTTAATGTCTTTAGTTTTTTCTTCTAATTCCTTCATCACTTCTTCCATCGTATGTTTTCTTTGACCCCAATTTTTTAAATTAATTAAGCAAGTGCCAGTAGAAGATTCAGTTCCTTCACTTATAATTTCATAACCAGCTGTTGTTGAAATGGAAGCTACATCTTCCAAACTATTTGCTACTTTTTGAATTCTTGTTAATACATCATTGGTTCTTTCTAAAGTAGATCCGGGTGGTGTTAACACGACTGCATAAAATACACCCTGGTCTTCATTGGGAATAAAGCCTGATGGGGTTTTTATGCTTAACCCCCAGATTCCAAAACAAAAACCAACTAACACTAGAAATGTAACTGTTCTTCTATTGACAATGGGTGATAATATATTTTGATATTTTGTTGCTAGACGCGTAAAACCATTATTGAATTTTTCTAAAAAATTATTAATGACATTTTTTCTTTTTGGAATTCCATGTGTATTTTTTAATATGGTAGCACAAAGCGTGGGCGTAAGTGTTAATGCTATGATACCCGATAAAATAATGGATGTAGCCATTGTTACAGAGAATTGTTTATAGAATACTCCTACTGGTCCAGGCATAAAAGCTACGGGAATAAATACCGCTGCCATAACTAATGTAATTGAAATAATGGCTCCACTAATTTCTGACATAGCTAACTTAGTAGCCTCCATAGGGTCTACATTACTCTCTTCCATTTTAGCATGAACTGCCTCCACTACTACAATAGCATCATCCACCACAATACCAATAGCTAATACTAAGGCAAATAAAGTAATTAAGTTAAGAGTAATACCAAAAAACTGCATAAAGAAAAATGTACCAATCAAAGAAACAGGGACGGCCATAGCTGGAATGAGAGTCGATCTCCAATCGCCTAAAAATAAAAATACCACTAGACTCACCAACAAAAATGCTTCAATTAAAGTATGAATCACTTTTTCTATAGAGGCATCTAAGAATTTAGAAACATCATAACTAATTTCATAGTCCATACCTTTTGGAAAGGTACTGGCTTTAATTTCTGACATTCTTTTTTTAATATTGGCAATAACAGCACTAGCATTACTTCCATAAGATTGTTTAATTACAATGGAAGCAGCAGGTTTACCATTTAAGTTTGTATACATATCATAAAAAGTGCTTCCAAATTCTACATTTGCTACATCCTTAACGCGAATGGTTTGTCCATTAGGACTTGCTCTTAATATAATATTTTCATATTCTTCTTCTTTAGTAAATCTTCCAGGATACTTTAAAACATATTCGAATGTTTCAGCTTTTTTACCCGAGCTCTCGCCAGTTTTTCCTGGAGCAGCTTCTAAATTCTGTTCATCTAATGCATTTAATACTTCATCCGTAGAAACAGAATAGGCAAGCATCCTATCTGGCTTTAACCAAATTCTCATTGCGTATTCTCTGGATCCTAAAATATCAACAAAACCAACTCCATCTACTCTTTTAAGTTCTGAAATTATATTTAAGTCCGCATAATTAAATAAGAAATTCACATCTAAACTAGTATCCTTACTATAAAGATTAATATACATTAGCATATTAGACTCCTCTCTAGTAATTTTTACTCCTTCTCTGACAACCATAGGAGGAAGTTTATTAACTACGGAAGCAACTCTATTTTGAACATTAATGGCAGCTACATTAGGGTCCGTACCTAATTCAAATACTACCTGAATAGAACATACTCCGTCATTTCCAGAGGCAGGCTCCATATACTTCATGCCTGGGACACCATTTACTGCCCTTTCTAAAGGAATAATAACAGACTTAATCATAAGTTCAGCATTCGCACCAGGATATTCAGCAGTGATATTTACTTTAGGTGGTGAAATAACTGGAAACTGTGTTACTGGTAATTGCATAACAGCAATAACACCTAATAGAGTAATTATAATTGAAATAACTATAGATAAAACAGGTCTCTTTAAAATCTTATTAAACATATCATTATTTTGTTTGTAAATCCAACACTTATTTATTGATTTGTGAGATCACTTTTGCTGAAGGAATAAATTCAGTTTTTATTTTATCGTCTTCTTTTACACTTTGAACACCTTCCAATAATATTTTATCATTTAAGGATAAGCCTGATTCAATAATATAAATAT
>CAZWTV010000067.1:0-10017 GCA_964637225.1 uncultured Sediminibacterium sp. | reverse complement strand
TTAAAGAAGGATTTACACAAGAAGCACTTGCCATAAAAGAACCGTCTGTTACAAATACATTAGGTGCATCCCATACTTGATTATTCCCATTTAAAACAGAAGTTTTAGGATCTTTACCCATACGTGCAGTACCCATTTCATGAATACCTCTTCCAGGAGTACCATCACCATCGTGGGCGCTAACATTTTTTACACCTGCTTTTTCTAACATTTCTTGTGCATCTGCTAAAATATCTTTGCGCATCTTTTTTTCATTCTCTTTTAATTCGCAATCAATATTTAAAACATTCAATCCCCATTTATCTTTTACTTTTTTATCCAAAGTAACTTTATTGGTGGCATCGGGCAGCATTTCACCAAAGCCTCCCATTCCAATAGTCCAAACTCCTGGTTCAGTTAAAGCATCTTTGTAATCTCCACCAATCGTAAATTCTGCAACATCTCTTCTCCAGTTTTGGCGAGAGCCGCTTCCTTGGTATCCAAAGCCACGAACATAATCGCGTTTATCATCCCCTACGTTTCTAAAACGAGGAATATAAAATCCGTTCGCACGACGACCATAAGTATATTTATCTTCATAACCCTCTACCACCCCACCAGCACCTACTCCTAAATGATGATCCATTAAATATTTACCTAAAGCATCACTACTACTTCCTAATCCACCTTCCCATACATCAGTAGCCGAATTCATTAATAACCAAGTGCTATTTAATGTTGATGCATTCACAAAAATAATTTTTGCATTATACTCAATAGTTTTATTGGTTTCTGCATCTAAAACCATGACACCTGTGGCACGTTTTTTATCTTTATCGTATTTTATTTCAGTCACAATACTCCAAGGTCTCAATGTAAGATTACCTGTTGCCATTGCTGCAGGCAAAGTAGAAGACTGAGTACTGAAATAACCTCCAAAGGGACAACCCAACCAGCATTTATTTCTAAATTGACAACCAGGACGACCCTCATGAGGCACGGTAATATTAGCAGTACGACCAATAATCAAATGGCGCGTACCTTTATATACTTCTTTTAATCTTGCAGCCACATCTTTTTCAACACAGGTTAAATCCATCGCTGGTAAAAATTGTCCATCTGGTAACACTGCAAGGCCGTCTCGATTACCACTAATACCGGCAAATTTCTCTACATAATCATACCATGGTTCTATATCCTTGTAACGAACTGGCCAGTCCACACCATGACCATCTTTGGCATTGGCTTCAAAATCCAAGTCAGACCATCGATAAGATTGACGACCCCACATTAATGAGCGACCTCCAACATGATATCCTCTAAACCAATCGAAACGTTTTGTTTCCACATAAGGACTGTCTTTATCAGAACACCAGTAATCTAAGTTGGTTTCATTTAAAGGGTAATCTCTTTTTAAGACAGGATAGTCTTTAATCATTTCTTGAGTTCTTGTACCACGATGTGGAAAGTCCCAAGCTTCTTTATTGGCGTTTACATAATCTTTAATGTGTTCAATGTTTCTTCCTCGCTCTAACATTAAAACCTTTAATCCTTTTTGAGTAAGTTCTTTTGCTGCCCATCCACCACTAATTCCGGAACCTACTACAATTGCATCATACTGTTGCGCTGCCATATTTTTAAATTTTTATTTTAAATAATTTTTTGAACTCGTATTCTATATTTTAAATTTAAACATCACAAATTTTAATCGCGGCTGCCAAGGAAGCCATGGGGTCTTTATCAGCAGGAATAAATTCTTGAGCTACATATCCTTTAAAACCCGTTTCTAAAATGGCACGCATTATAGCGGGATAATACAATTCTTGCCTTTCATCAATTTCATTTCTGCCTGGCACACCTCCTGTATGGTAATGTCCGTAATAAGAATGATTTGTTTTAATAGAATGTATAATATCTCCTTCATCAATTTGCATGTGGTAAATATCAAATAATAATTTAAAATTAGGCGACCCCAACCTTTTACATAATTCTACTCCCCAAGTAGACCTATCGCACATATAATCTTTGTGATCTACTCTTGAATTCAGCAATTCCATATGAATCATCACTCCTCTTTTTTCTGCTAGTGCCATAATTTTTTTCAAACCTGTAACACAATTATTCAATCCAGTTTCATCATCCATACCTCTTCTACTTCCTGAAAAACATATTAAGTTGGTATACCCAGCGTCAGCTACATAGTTAATATGATCAATATAGTTTTTAACTAATGTATTGTGGTATTGTAAAGTATTAAAACCTTCGGTTAAACTAATTTCTGCCCCATTACACATGGTGGAAATAAGATTATTTTCTTTCAAAATTTTCCATTCCAAGGGGCCTACTAAATCCATACCTACCATACCTAATTGCTTAAAATTTTTAGCAAGTGTAGTGGTGGGAATACTACTATAACACCATCTGCAAGCAGAATGTTGAATATTACCTTTGAGTGTCTGAGAAGTGTTTTGATTTTTCACTGCTGCTAAAATATTAGAAGGCACCACAGCACTAGAAGCAAGGGCTGCAGAACCTGTTAAAACTTGTTTAATTAGCTTACGTCTATTGACTTTGGTGGACATAACAAGTAAAGATTAAATGGTTCGATAAATATAATTTTTATTTCTTGTTTTTAGAAAGTTTTTAAATAAAAAAGGGGGTTATTTGCAAAATAATAAGGAAATTGCTACTAGAAGAGTCTGAAAGTGTTATTATGACACAATAAAGCGTTTTTAGTACTATTAAAAAATCAAGCATGAATAGAAAATTACGAATGGGAATGGTGGGAGGAGGTAAGGATGCCTTTATTGGCGCCATTCATAGAATAGCTGCCAATATGGACGGTCTGATTGAACTAAGTTGTGGGGCTTTGAGTGTAAGACCAGAAGTAGCCATGGCTTCAGGTGAAGCTTTGTTTCTGCCTAAAGATAGAACTTATGTGAGTTTTGAAGAAATGATTAAAAAAGAAGCAGCACTTCCAGCCGATCAAAGAATGGATTTTGTAACAATTGTTACCCCCAACTTTGCTCATTTTGCTCCCGCAATGTTAGCTTTAGAACATGGTTTTCATGTAGTCATTGAAAAACCTATTACCTTTTCATTAGAGGAAGCCAAGCAATTAAAACAAAAATTAGACGAAACAGGATTAACACTATGTTTAACACATACTTATTCAGGCTATCCAATGGTAAAACATGCAAAAGCAATGGTGAAAGAAGGTAAACTGGGAAAAATTAGAAAGGTATGGGTTGAATATGCTCAAGGCTGGTTAAGTAAATTATCTGAAAAAGATGGTAATGCGCAAGCCGCTTGGAGAACCGATCCCAAAAAATCAGGTAAAAGTTCCGTAATGGGTGACATAGGAACCCATGCTGCACATTTAGCAGAATATATTACAGGTTCAAAAATTACAGATGTATGTGCTGAATTAAATACAATGGTAGAGGGAAGATTATTAGATGACGATGGTTCTGTGATGTTAAAATTTGACAATGGCGCCAAAGGAGTACTTATGGCATCACAAGTTGCTGCGGGGGAAGAGAATAATTTAAAAATAAGAGTATATGGAGAAAAAGGCGGTATAGAATGGATGCAACATGAGCCAAATACTTTACATGTAAAATGGTTAGAACAACCTGCACAAGTTTTAAGAGCAGGAGGAAACTATGGCGCACATTTATCTCCTTATGCCCTACATAACACCAGAACTCCAGGTGGACATCCAGAAGGATATCTAGAAGCCTTTGCGAATATTTATCGCAACTTTGCATTGACTATTGGATGTAAAATGGATGGCACTACACCAACCGCTGAAATGTTAGATTTTCCAGGTATAGAAGATGGTATTAGAGGTATGGCTTTCATAGAAAATGTAGTGGCATCTTCTCAATCTCAACAGAAATGGACACCTCACGTTATTTAAAAAATAGTTTATGACAACATTAAAAGGACCTGCCATATTTTTAGCTCAATTTATGGGCGACCAAGCACCTTTCAATAATTTAGAAAATATTTGTACTTGGGCTGCTGGTTTGGGTTTTAAAGGAGTTCAAATACCTAGCTGGGATACAAGATGTATTGATTTAAAAAAAGCAGCAGAAAGTAAAACCTATGCTGATGAAATCAAAGGCATTGTGGCTAAAGCTGGTTTGGAGATTACAGAATTGTCTACACACTTACAAGGACAATTAGTAGCTGTTCATCCCGCCTACGATGCACAATTTGATGGATTCGCTCCTAAAGAAGTACATGGAAATTCAAAAGCTAGAACAGAGTGGGCTGTGCAACAATTAATGTATGCAGCAAAAGCTTCACAAAATTTAGGATTAAATGCCCACGCCACTTTTAGTGGTTCTTTATTATGGCATACAGTGTATCCTTGGCCACAACGTCCTAGTGGATTAGTAGAAACTGGTTTTATTGAACTTGCTAAAAGATGGATGCCTATTTTAAATGAATTTGATAAAGTGGGTGTAGATCTTTGTTATGAAATACATCCTGGCGAAGACTTACATGATGGAGTTACTTATGAAATGTTTTTAGATAAAGTAAAACAACATAAGCGTGCTTGTTTATTATACGACCCATCACATTTTGTTTTACAGTGTATGGATTATTTGGGATATATCGATGCGTTTCATGATCGTATTAAAATGTTTCATGTGAAAGATGCAGAGTTCAACCCCAGTGCTAAACAAGGGGTGTATGGTGGCTATCAAAATTGGATTGATCGTGCGGGAAGATTTAGATCTTTAGGCGATGGCCAAGTAGATTTTAAAAGCATATTTAGCAAATTAGCTGCCTATAATTTTAAAGGATGGGCAGTGATGGAATGGGAATGTGCTATTAAACATCCAGAAGTGGGAGCCGCTGAAGGGGCCATATTTATTCAAAAAAATATTATTAAAGTAACTGAGAAAGCATTTGACGATTTTGCAAGTACAGGCTCAGATGAATCTTATAATAAAAAAGTTTTAGGTAT
This sequence comes from uncultured Sediminibacterium sp., assembly GCA_964637225.1. Lineage (GTDB taxonomy): Bacteria > Bacteroidota > Bacteroidia > Chitinophagales > Chitinophagaceae > Sediminibacterium. The sequence continues at coordinate 5,057 of CAZWTV010000067.1, read as the reverse complement.
TTAAAAATTAAAAAAGAAGCATTATGAAGAAGTTTTTATTTATTGCAACTACAGCTGTTATATTAATTGCATGTGGCGGCGCATCTACTGAAGGTGGAAAAACAACTGCGAGCACTACCACTAGCTCGACAACTACGTCAACTAAAAACGCATTAACTGATAATCCAGATTATCAAAAGGGGTTGGCGCTTGTAGCAGGAAGCGATTGTTTAACTTGTCACAAAACAAGTGAAAAGAATATTGGACCTGCTTATAAAGATGTTGCAGCGAAATATGAGAACACAGAAGAGAATGTTAAAATGCTTGCTGGAAAAATTATAAAAGGAGGTAGTGGTAATTGGGGCGCCATTCCCATGACCCCTCATCCTCAGTTAAAACAAGAAGATGTAGAACAAATGGTGAAATATATTTTACTTTTAAAAAAGTAAAATTTAAAATGTCTTATTGAATAAGTCTAATTCTATAAACACTGTATCAATTTTTTATTTTATACTAAATAAGCAAAACACATGAAAAAATTATGCCTGGCTTTTTTAATAACTTTTATGGTAGCAGAAACGAACGCTCAAAAATGGATTTCCTTATTTGATGGAAAAACATTGAATGGCTGGCATAGCTTTGGTAAAACCAGTGCTGGTGAAGCTTGGAAAGTAGAAGAAGGTGCCATAGTATTAGATCCTGCTCTTAAGAAAGAGGGAAAAGAAGGAGGCGATATTGTTACTAATGAAAGTTTTAATGACTTTCATTTACAATTAGAATGGAAAATTTCAAAAAACGGTAATAGTGGAATTATCTTTTTTGTACAAGATGATCCTATTAAATATAAAAATACTTGGCATACAGGACCCGAGATGCAAGTATTAGATAATGAAGGCCATCCAGATGCAAAAATTATAAGCCATAGAGCTGGAAATTTGTATGATTTAATTGTAGGTAAAGAAGGAGTGGTAAAACCTTATGATGAATGGAATAAAGTAGATATCATTTTTCAAAAAGATAAATTAGATTTAATATTAAATGATATAACTGTAGTAAGCACACATGTGGGTGACGATAGTTGGAAAGAGCTTATTAGAAGATCTAAATTTTCAAAAGGGGAATCTCCCGATTTTGGAAAAATATTTTCGGGTAGAATAGCGCTTCAAGATCATGGAGATAAAGTCTCTTATAGAAATATTCGAATTCAAAAATTATAATTCTGGTAGTGCCAACTATTCATGAAAACTTTATGCGACAGGCCCTCGTGCAAGCACAGAGGGCCTTTGACATGGATGAAGTGCCAGTAGGTGCTATCTTAGTGATGCATGAAAAAATAATTGCTAAAGCACATAATCAAGTTCAACTATTAAAAGATGTCACTGCGCATGCTGAAATTTTAGCTATCACAAGTGCTTGTGAAAACTTACAAGAAAAGTATTTACCAGAAGCTACTTTGTATGTGACACTAGAACCTTGCTTAATGTGTGCTGGTGCTTTATATTGGAATAAAATTGGTCATGTTGTATTTGGCGCTTACGATGAAAAAAACTCTTATCGTAGGGTGACTGAAAAAAATCCTTTTCATCCTTCCACCACCATAGTGGGGGGTATTCTCCAAGAAGAATGCGCAGCGCTGATACAGTCTTTTTTTAAATCTAAGCGATAATTAATTTTTATTGCATATGTAGCCTAATTTTCTATTTTAGAAAAAATTGCATCAAGTCTCTTAAATAAGCCCAAAGCATTGTAATTTTGATCTTTATTCAAAAACAATTTAAATATTTAGAATATGTCATTTACCTTACCAGCATTACCCTATGCACACGAAGCTTTAGAACCACATTTTGATACTCAAACCATGCAAATACATCATGGGAAACACCATCAAGCCTATGTTGATAATTTAAACAAAGCAATTGCAGGGACAGCTCATGAAGGAAAAAGTTTAGAGGAGCTAGTAAAAAACGCAGGTAGCATTAGTCCCGCTGTTAGAAATAATGGAGGTGGACATTGGAACCATAGTTTCTTTTGGGCTAGCTTAGCTCCCCAAAAAGGGGGTGCTCCTTCAGGAGCTTTGGCAGAAGCTATACATAATGCATTTGGAAGCTTTGATGCCTTCAAAGAAAAATTTGCTAATGCAGGTATGACTCGCTTTGGAAGTGGCTGGGCATGGTTAATAGTAAAAGATGGAAAATTAGAAGTAAGTTCTACACCTAATCAAGATAATCCCTTAATGGACATAGCTGAAGTAAAAGGACATCCTCTTTTAGGTGCCGATGTTTGGGAACATGCTTACTATTTAAAATATCAAAATAGAAGAGCCGATTATTTAGCTGCTTTTTGGAACCTAGTTAATTGGTCTATGATTGAAGAACGTTTTGCAGCTTCTAAGTAATTAATATAATAGTGAATATAAAATAGGCATTTAAGGTACTGGATCATACCCCTGACCTCCTCCTGGTCTACATTTGCTTAATCTTTTAGCGCCTAAATAAATTCCTTTAATAGGACCATATTTTTGTATGGCCTCACTCGTATAGTGAGAACAGCTTGGGGTGAACCTGCATTTGCTTGGACCCATCCAAGGAGATAGTACGTATTGATAAAAACGTATCAATATAATAAAAGGAAAGCTAATTATTTTTTTAAGCGTAAACAATCTGTTTTATTTAATTTTTTTCAATTTGGTAAGAAGTAAATTTAATGCTTCTTTCACTTTAGCTTGAATTTCTATTTGGGTTTGTAGAGATGCATCGGTGTATAAAAAAAATAAATTCACTCGTTTATTATCAAGTGTAGCCTGTTGAACAAAAGAAGGTTTTTCTAATCGGTATGCTTCTCTTAATAATCTTTTTACTCTATTTCGCTCCACTGCTTTTTTAAAAGTACTACTGGGTGCCCCCACTCCTGCTTGTAATAAAAAAGAGGAAGATGTGTTGGAGGACTTTTCTAGCGGTTCAATAGTATAAATAAGTCTAATAGGAAATACGGTAATGGCCTGCCCCTCAGAAAATAAATATTGGGTTTGCTTCTTACTTTTTAATTTATCAAGTTTTTGATATGTAAAAATTTTAGACAATTAAGAAAATTAATTTGATAAAAAAAGTCCCTCCCTAATATTGGGAAGGACTCTAAAATTATTGAATTTATTTGTTATTGCTAGAAAGGGATAATTGCTAGATTAATTTTACTTTAATCCTTTCTCGCTTGAAACAGTAAGTTTTTTGCGACCTTTCTTTCTGCGGCTAGCTAATACCTTACGACCATTAGCAGTTTCCATACGCTTACGAAAACCATGTACCGATTTACGACGACGTTTATGTGGTTGAAATGTACGTTTCATTGGATGTCTTTTACTTGCTTATTTTCTTAAAATTTTTCCCACTTTAATAGCAGTCACCATACCACTACCTGTGAAAGGACGGCAAAAATAGGGTATTTTTTCATTTTCTAAGCTAAATCTGTATGTTTTGCCTCAATTTTTTGCCCAAAAAACAAGCTTCCTTGCTTTTCAAAAACTTTCTCATTATCAGTAGTATAGAAGCTTAGATTTCCGTTTTGACTGCATTTACTTGCAATTTCTGGATGGTTTTCAAGGTACTTTCTAAGACTTTTAGCGACAATATCTCCTTGGGTAACCAGCTTAACGCCTGCAGGTAGAAAAGTCTTTATTTTGGACTCTAGTAATGGATAATGGGTGCAAGCCAATAAAATGGCATCAATATCCATTGACTGGTTGAAAAGTTCTTTCAAATATTGCTGTACAAAATAATCTGCTCCAGGTTTATCAAATTCCCCATTTTCAATTAAGGGTACCCACATTGGACAGGCTTGTTGGAAAACTTGGAGTTTGGGAAAAAATTTAGATAGCTCCATGGGATAGCTTTCACTTTGTACGGTACCTAAAGTTCCCATAATCCCAATTTGTTGATGGTGAGAAAAATTACCTAAGACCTCGGTGGTAGGACGAATCACACCTAAAACTCTTTTAGTAGGGTCTATGTTGGGTAAATCTAATTGTTGAATATTTCTCAATGCTTTAGCAGAAGCTGTATTGCAAGCAATAATTACTAGAGAACAACCTTGTTTAAAAAACCAGTTCACTGCCTCTAAGGTATAATGATACACCGTTTCAAAAGATCTTGTACCATAGGGTGACCTTGCATTATCACCTAAGTAAATATAATCATACTGAGGTAATTGTTTTTTCAATTCCTTTAAAATGGTGAGACCCCCATAACCACTATCAAATACACCAATGGGTGTTAACATGCTATTTTTTTTATTGTACTATTTTGTAAAACTAAGAACCTCGTTGCATAACAACGAGGTTCTTTTCAAAAAATATTTTTTAAACTATTAACCCTTTTTAGCAGGAGCTGCTGGTTTGGTGGCAGTGCCGCCTGTAGCTGCTTTGAAAGCGTCTTCTACATCTTTAGGTAAGGGAAGTTTTAATTTAATGGCTACACGAATGGTGAGGTTATCTGCAATAGAAGGTTGTGCATAAGGAGAAAGGGCATCTGCCTTTAAAACTAATGTGTATTTATTTTCTGCAACCACTTCACTTAAAGCAGCAGCCACTTTTTGTCTGTAAGGTAATAAAAGCGCTTCCTCTTTTTGTTGCATCATACCTTGTTGGTATTGTTGCCAGTTAATAAGTTTATATTTTAATTTATTCAAATCAGAAGTAGCCATTTCATAAGCTTTTGCTTTTTTAGATAATTCAGCTGAATCTCTTCTAAATATGCTATCCTTAATTTGATAATCTTTTAAAGTGTAATTGTACTCCTCTTGTAAAGAATCTTGTGCATATGACTTAAGTACTGTATCTAATTTTTCTTGGATACCAGGGAATAAGGCAATAACGCTTTGGTCATCAAAGTAACCAATCTTTGTTTGTGCAGAAGCACTCTTTGTAAATGAAGCTGCGATAAGTACAATGACAGCTACTAAGAAACCTTTTTTCATAAGATATTGTTTTATTTTTTGATCTTTTTTTTATTGGTAGTTCTAATTGCTAATACCCAATTCTTTTAAAACATCGTCGCTTTTATCCAGTTTTGGGTCTGCAAATATAA
>CAZWTV010000066.1:0-10043 GCA_964637225.1 uncultured Sediminibacterium sp. | reverse complement strand
CAAAAAGTCCAGCAGCAATTAGATAAAACCAGTGAGTTGTAGTCATATATCAAAGTAGATATATCCTTATTTATAAAAATTATCAAAATTAGTAGTGGTGACCGAAAGGCGGCGGTTTATTTATTTCTGGAACGTTTATGCCGTTTCTTTAAAAGATAAGCCCGATCCCTTGTTAAGTATATTTTTGAACAGTCGACGTACGTTGCGTCGGTAATGCTGTGGCGTGTATGTTGCAGCAAACGCCATTGCTATTTTACCATCTTCAGGAATTCGTGACCGTTCATCGGCATAATATAAGATACGTTCTACAAGATGCCGTGAGTTCATTGCCTGAACTTTCCAGCTGTAATTAGGAGCTGGTGCTCCGCAGTTCTCAGTCATTATGACGGGTAAACCGCAAGCCATTGCTTCTAAAGCGACAAATCCAAATGAGTCACAGACTGATGGGAGGACAAAAACATCATGCATTTGATAGATATTACGAAGTTGTGTTTTAGACTGTGGTAAAAGATAGGTTATATTATTTTTTTTCGAAACTAGCTGAGGATGGGCGCTTAACGGAGGAGTTCCCACGATAGTAAGTTCGACTGCAACTCCGCATTTAGCTACAGCATCAAGTAGGAAGGGAATTCCTTTGCGTAGAGAGATTGAGCCGACAAAAAGTAATTTTAGAGGTTTTATCGGTTTTATACATCCTGGGTAATCAACAACATCCCGATACCAAAAGACCGGATCCACCCATAGCGGTATCTCAAAAATTTGCTCTGGTCTAAATCCCTGATTTTTGAAACTATTACTGTGAAAGCCTGAGTAAACCAGCAGAAAATTTGCAAGATCATATTCACGAAGCTTTCGTATTTCCATTCGTCCAGGACTTGTGCTTTTATGGATTTTCATACCCGCAAGGTCTGCTGCTTCCTTCAAAAGCTTAGACTCAAAGAATGGATGCACACTAGGACAATCATGTACAAGTGTAGCGCCGTTTTGTTTTGCCACCAGTAGACTATGAAGATCGCTGGTCGAAGTTCCTACAAAAATACTTGGCTGTGATCTTTGCAGTTGCTTTGCAACATATAAATCAAAAAAATTGTTTACATTTAACCAATCTCCTTCGCCACGTCGATAAAACTTATCGCGCATGGCTTTATAGATTAATGGCCACGGAAACTCGACTACTTTATCAAGTCCAAGGCCATCTGCAGATCTGCCTTCAAAATATCCTTTACCTACAAAATCAGCAAATCGATGACCCCAAAATCCTGGGGCGTCATAAATAGAGCAATAAAAGGTTTGTAACTCATTCATTTCGTGAGCAGCTAGCGCTAATTGATACGCTTGATGAACGCCAACATAAGAGACCACGATTTGCTCGGACTTAATCTGATACTCCATAATCAATCAGGCTTAATTTTGCGTGAAGCAAGAATTCTTGAAATTCCAATTTTTAGTCGTCTTTTATTCATTCCACTGAAGTAGTGCTTTTCAATCCAATCTTCTACAGCGTTATTTGTACAAATTTCTTCAGGATGGACTAGTGGAAAGGGCATTGTAATTCCTTTTCTAAAAGATGCAGGATGACTTTTATCTTTAATATGAGTTGCATTATTTCCAAACCCAATGGGTGTAATTAAATTAACTTTAGGGTGAATCGTAAGTCCATTATTTCTCCAACATGAATAGGTCCATGCATAGTCCCAAGTATTCATGTCCTCTCCCATTTTATTAAAGATATATTTCCAGTAAACTGAGTATTCTAAGTTAGTAAGATAAGATTCTAACCAAGTTGATTGTGAGATATTTTCCCATGTAATTAGTTCGGAATCCATCAAATCCCAGGCACGCTTCCAAGTTGCCCATCCCCAAGATTGAGTGTACTTAGAAAAGCAGTAGCTTTCAGGGTTTTCGATTTCATCTGGTAAATAGCGGTAGCCACCGATGGACATAATACGTTCATTATCTTTGTAGTAATCAAGTAGTTCTTGACAGAATGGGAAGAAGGATGGGTCAGGAAGGCAGTCATCTTCTAAAATAATGGCTCTGGTTTCGTTCTCAAAAACTAAATTCATACCTTGCAAAATTGCTTGACGACATCCTTGGTTTGTATCAAAAAATAGCTTTGATAATTGACATTTCCATGTGACGTTCGAAATAATAGCACGTACTTTCTTGCACATCACTTCATCAATTGAGTGATCAAGTCTAGGTCCATCTGAAACCAGATATAGTTTAGCTGGTTTGAGCAGAGTAATTTTTGCAAAAACAGCTTGAACTTCTAGAGGCCGATTAAAGCAAAATAAAACAATAGGAGTTTTGAATGTAGGAATATCTGACATACAATTAACTACCAATAAGCACCGCGATCGGTGAGGTGAATCTTATTATAAGGATGATAGTTCTCAGGCATGTCAACCCATGCTTCATTGAAGTATTGATTTATCCACACAGGATCATCCCTCCAACGAGCTCCCTTTACGCCAAATAAAACTTGTAGATGCCCTCCAAGTGAAAGAGCAATTTTTTTTTTTGACTTTATGTAGGAAGCAATTGGTATAGCTAGAGCGCCAGCCGCTATCATAGCGATGTCAAAATTCTTATGATCAATTTTTCGGCAAATATATTCATACAAATTTATTACATCACCAAAATTTTTTTGAGTTTCCAATTCATAGGCATAAGGAAACTCAATAGAATCAATTGCTAAGGGCTTGAACCAGGGCTTTTTTGTTTTTGACCAAACATCTTCAAATATTTGCTGCTTAGCCCTTTCTTTTAAAAAATGCCCAAATGGAGCAATTAACAAAATTCGCTTATTCTCAAAAAACGGAAGATAGCAATAATTTTTTTTATTAGGAATTGATCGATCAGGTTCGGTATAGCGATATTTAACTAAATAGGAACTAAATTGGTAGTGGTTAATCAGTACTCTTTCAAGTGGAGATCCAAACAAACCTAAGACATCTAACTTGCTGACTGCATTACTTAAAAATACACTAAAGTTATTTAAAAAATTTAAGTTACTTGGAAAAACTCCTGCTTGTTTCAAGCAATGAAAATTCGCAGCAACTTGATAAGCTTTTAGTTTTTGCAGATTTGGCTGAGTGCTCATAAATAAAGGGTGATTTAAAAAAAACTGTTCAGTAAAGCCAATTTTTCCTAGCGCAAACCCTGTATTCTTTTCCACAGCATTTTTAATGATGCTGATAAAATTTTCTTGTGTTGTTAATTCCATTTTCACGATTATACTACTTTCGAGAGCAAATAGATTTATTCAACAGCTTAAGTAGCTCAAACTGATAGGTAGAAGCTTTTGCTGGCGTATAAGAAAGATTAGTAGAATGTACGCGTTTATAGAGAACGGTATTATCTAAAATAATAATTTTTTCTATGGTTTGCTTTAGGCGCGCAAACCAAGCAATATCACTGGTGATGGTCAGAGTTTCATCAAATAGACCTAAAGTAGTAAATAAAGAATGCTTGCCAAGAAAGCAGCCTGGCATGTAAGCTACATGATCTTCCTTTAGTAAAGAGAGTTTGAAGGGCTTTGGAGGCTCAAGCGTTTCGCTATCAAGAAAAAATTTTACTTTTCCAATAGAGCAAAGTAAATTATCATCAAGATTAAACTGATTTACATGCTCCTGTAAGCAACTAGTCGACCAATAATCATCACTATCAAGAAAAGCAATCAATTGGCTTTTAGAAGCTAAAATTCCTTCATTCCACGCACCGAATAAGCCCTTACTTACTTGAGGAATTACTCGCAAATTCTTAAAGGTATGTGCAATACGTAGCGTATTGTCAGTAGATCCACCGTCAACAAGTAAAATTTCAAAATCTTGGAATGTCTGATTGGAAATACTAGTGAGAGCCTCTTTTAAATATTTTTCAGAGTTTAGAGATGCTATCACAATAGTTATAAGCGCCATTTTTTTACTAATGATTAGAGCACATCTGGTTGATATTCTAAAAACCCGAATAATTTTAATGCTTTTCCAGTATGAACGAAAGTATTAATTTGACCATTTGCACCATAAAGTGCCTTTTCGTCAGAGCTTATTGATATAATGAGTTGTTTTTTTGGGGTAAGAGGACTTTTAAAATACGCAGCTGCAATACGGGGTACACCACACCACTGGTCAGCAAGTTGTATATTAAATTTTTTATTTGTTTCGCAGTCCGTTATACAAATTACGCCACAATCAGTATCTGCAATAAATAGGAATCCTATAGCATGGTTTGATTTAGTTTTATAAATTATTTTCTCTCCTATACGAATTTCAACATAAGGAATTGATAAGCGAAATAAATTATGCCGATCTAAATTCAAATTATCGGGATCAAATTGGGTTGGTAAAAAAATGTTGGTATTAATAAACAAAGGGTAATTAATTGGCTCAGGTAGAATGTAGGAATTTGATTCTTCATATAAAGACTCAATTGAACTGAAAATGTATTGAGCATAAACATAGGCACCTAATGAGGTAGTATGTACATCATCACTTAGAATTTCATTATAACGTCCCACATATTTATATTTAATATAGTTATAGACATTAACCGACGGAATTTTATAGTTAACTGCTATACTTTCATAAATAGATAGGATATTTTTAGAACTATAGATTGAAGGTAATCTAAAAAGATAAATAAAAATAATAAAAATACCCTTACTTAGTAATTTTCTAACTAATCCTTCAACAGCACCACCAATAAATTTAAATGGTGTTGCGCCACCCATATCAGCAGCAAAGCATTCAACAAAGCAAATTTGTGGATTTTTATTAATCAAAAATTGGTTAGTCATAAAATTACAAGCCAAAGAGCCAACACCACCGATTCCTATCTTGATGGGCGTAGAAACGTTTTGATATTTCGCGGTCAGAAATTTATGAAGGTATTCATGGTAGCCACCTCTCTGTGCGGTAATACTATTACCAAAATAAGCTATTTTGCAGTGAGAATTTAATATCTCTTTAAGAGTGAGTTTGGACATACTAAATTAATTTTTAGCAATTAATTTTAAAAACTGTTTAAGCTTTGAGGCAATTTTATTTACTTGATTACCAAGCTCAAATTTAAAGCAAGGTACACTTTTGAACAATGACATTAATTGAAGTATGTAAGTCTGATTAGAATAAGGAAACATAGTAATAGAAGTTGACCCAACTATACTAATTACATTAGCTGTTGATGTGGGTGTAATAGAGGCTTTATCGTCACTTTGCATAATTTGAAAAACTGCAGTAATGGGAGCCTGGATTGGAAGTTGTTTTTTGAAATGTTCGTTAAAAAAAAAAACTTCTTTATCATATGGTTTTAAATTACTCGAAATAGAACATTTTTCTAAGCCAGAAATTTCTTTAATATCTTTATGAAAAATTTTCGCCGTTGAAAAGATCGAATGAATTAAAGGCCCATTTTTATTTGATACACCAATAATATCATCACCATAAAAATCTAATCCATAAAAAAGGCAGCGAATTGCAGTAATGCTTTTACCTGAACCACTTTTACCAACAAGAAGTACTGCTCCATCTTTATTGCCAACTGCAGCAGCATGAATTAATGAACATTTATTTCTTAACATAATCCAATTAAAGATTTCTTTTAAAGGACTTGCTGTAGTAAATTTAGGTATAAGTTTTGAGTCCTGAGCAATCACAATACCAATTTTTTTAATATGGTCTAGAGCACAAATTAATTTTGGGTGAACTAAGTAAGCAATTTGATACTGATAGGTAGAAAAACCTTCTATGTCTCCTCGGAAAATAAATTTATTTGCTATATTCTCAATTGATGGGAATAGGCTGTTGATTGAACCTGCATCTAAAATATAAATTTGGTATTGAAAATTTTGGGGAATAGAAAAATTAGTGAGATGTGATAAAGCCGGTAATAAGGTATCAGTTAATTTATTGCTAAAAAATGTTAATCGAATTTTAATTTGTGATAAATTAATATCAAAGTCCGTACGTGGATGTTTTTTTTTTGCCTTAATTACTAATTTTTGTAAAGTTTTAAAAAATTCGCTTACTTCTATGAATTTATTGTAAGCTACAGCTTGATTCACGTGATAGTCAATTACCCTCAGTAACCTTTTGATCTTTTAAAATTGGCCAGCCAGATTGATCTACATCATGAACGGGATCAAGTAATAAAATATCTTGCATATCAGAAAAAATTTCTATTTTTGGAGGCAAGAAAAGTGATTTAATTGATAAATGACTAGGCGTATTTTTTGTAAGATGCGCATTGAGACTTATTTTAACTAGCTTCATTGAAATTAATTTATTAATAAACTGATGAATTTGAGAATCTATTTCGTTTATGTCCCCTTCATATTTTGCAAGAACAACCTTCAATATTTCGGTGATATTAGAAGGAGACTTGAGAGACATGAAAATTTCACAGGCTGACCCTCGTAAGCTGTAATAGATGCCAGTGTCCATGTTAACAGCTACAACTTCATCACCAAATTTCTCAAAAATCACATCAGGTTCATTAATTGTATAAATTTGTTCAATATTCATGTTAAGATTAGTTGTTAATATATATTTTTTTTGTAGATGCCAGAAATAAGTGTAATTTTGCCTTTTTATAACAGAATACAGTATTTACAAGACTCCATAGAAAGTATTTTTTGGCAAGATTTTAAAGATTTTGAAATTATTGCTGTTGATGATGGATCTACAGATGGATCGGCACAATTAGTTAAAAAGTTTAACAAAATTCCTATTCGTTTGATTTCTCAAATAAATCAAGGCGCAAGCTACGCAAGAAATGCTGGGGTCAGGGCGGCTAGCGGTCGATTCCTTACTTTTTTAGATTCAGATGACATCTGGGTCCCGAATAAATTAAGTGCCCAGTTAGTTGATATTCGCAATAGTAGTAATGATACTTTATGTTTTGGTCATATTCAAGAATTCATAAGTCCTGAATTTTTAGGTAGTAAAAATAAATTTCAGACGAGACTTCTTCCTGGCCTAAGTTTTAGCACTCTTTTTATGTTACGTGAGGATTTTCTTCGGATCGGTGAACTAAATCCAGCATTTAAATTGGCTGAATTTATTGAATGGTTTGAACGTTCAAAACATAAAGGTTTTTCTACTTATGTGAGTAATTCTATCTATGCTTATCGTCGCATCCATCAAGGCAATATTGGCAAAGTGAAAATTTCAAATGCAAAGCAATATTTACAGGCTATTAAATCGTCACTAGATCTAAGACGTTTGTTAGATTGATGCAATTAATTCAAAATAGTCCGATTGGAAAAATTTTTGTAGAGATTAATTCTCAAGAATGCCTAATGTTAAAGCTTTTAATGTGCAAAGAGAACGAAATAAAACAATTATGGAAGAGTCTTTGGGCGACAGTAGCAGATTATGAAGATCTTCATTTTTTTTGTAAAGACTTCATGCCTACAGTAATAGCCCGTTTAAATCAGCACGAACTATTAGACGAACTAATGCCATTTATAAATGGTAATAGTCACTTTATAAGAGGTCTTTCTAAATTTTTTTGGTTAAAAAATCAAATTATCTTGCGTGAAACACGTCAAGTTTCAGTTTTTTTTTCCAATGCTGGAATTGATTTTTCTTTTTTCAAAGGAGTGGGAAGAATGCTTGAGGTTGGCGGTAACGACCTCTATCGAATTACAAGGGATATCGATCTTCTAGTTCCATGGGATCAGTTTAATCAATCGATTGAGTTGCTCTTGAAAAGTGGCTGGAAATTTAAAGATAAAGTAAGTAGAGAGGAAATGTTAATTCTTGGAAGTAATTCATTTGCCTTATACCATGATATTCATAAAGTAGATATTGATTTGCATCGTTCATTCTTTCACGATTCATTTAATAAATATTTACTATTAATGAAAAAGATTTGGGGCAGGGCAAAGGCTAGTGGTGATAGTAAGCATCTTTTTATACTATCTAAGCGAGATCAGATTTTAGTAACCATTGAAAATGTATTTAATTTATTTAATTGGGAAACCAGTCAATTTTGCAAATATATTTATGACATTGCTAAGATTTTGCAAGAAATGAACGAAGAGGATTTGAAGAAATTGCCTAGGGATTTAGATGACGCAAAACTAACTGATCAATTTTTTCAAATTTTAAATTTCCTTAAGTACTTGGAAATCAATTTACCGTGGCAAAACTTACCTAAATACCAAAATAATACAGATTTAGTAAATTTCTTAGCTAATTTCAATCCCATCCATAAAAATTCAATAGTGATTCAAGGTAAAGCAGCACTTAGCTTACTTGGTTATTGTAATACTATTAAACTATTTTTGATTGCTATAAAAAAAAATCCGTTACGCTTTTTAACGTATTTTTATTTCTTAATTAAAGTAGTCAGGTTAATTAATAAGCTACTTAAAAAAATTTATTGCTCTATATTTTCAATTGAGCAACAAACAGTCAGGTCAATTTTTAAGAATAGGATCAGGTTACAGCTATTTAGCTGAATTTATTTTCTTGTAAATATCATAATATTTATTTGCAATCATGTTCATTTCTGAAAGACTAAAAGCATTGTCGATTGAATTTTTAGAAATTTTTTTTATATCCACATAAGGACTTAATATTTTACAGATTCCAGCGGCAAAAGCATTTGAATCGTTTTTATTCACTAGTAAGCCAGTTTTATTATGTTTAATGATGTCTTTATAACCACCCACATCAGAGGCAACCACAGGGGTTCCGCAAGCTTGTGCTTCAAGAGCTACTTGACCAAATGCTTCTTGCCTAGAGGGACAAATAACAACGTCAACTGCAGAATATAATTTAGCAAGAATTTCATCTTCGTTAATCTTTCCTAGCCAATAAGCTCTAAAGGGTAGCGGATATTTTTTTTCTTCGTTTCCGCAAATAATTAATGAGTACTTACCATACTCAGAAACCTCAAGATGTTGCATGGTTTCATGAACAGTTTTCCAACCTTTTATTGTATTTTTAAGGATGTTCGTTGCACAAAATAAAATTAATTTTTGATTTAAAGGCAACCTCAATTCTTGCCGACTGGTTATTTTATCTCGTCGATAAAAACTACTCAATAAAATTGGATTAGGAATTGTATAAATAGATGATTTTTTGAAAAGTACACTTTCTTTTGTGCAATTCGATAACCAGTAACTGGGCGTAATGACTGTAAAAGATTGGTTATTCCAATATTTTTTTTTTTCTGAAAATATTAAATGATCTAACTCTGTATAATCTACGATTGATGTATCTCCATTGTTATTTGCATTAATTTTATATTCAGTTTCAAAATAATGAAAGATACCATTCAATGGCCACATGTCATGGAATGTCCAAACAATAGGTTTAATTATTTTTCCAATGTCTTTGATAGATAACATATTTATAATCCAATGAAGATTAATTAAGTCATAAGGGCTATCATTGATTTCTTTTACTAGATCGATACCTACTCTGCCAGTTGAGATAAGAAACCCATCTTTGTGCATCTGCTTAGCATAAATGGCTTGGTTTTCTTTTATCGTTCTATAAAGTTCTAACTTGGCTTGATGATTTAGTGAATTTGGCAATATAACGCTAGGATCATTATTTTGCTTTGTAATGACCATTAGGGTGCTATCAAGTCCTATTTTTCTTTGACTCTGATGTATGCGATAGGCCGCTTTAGCCGCCCCTCCTTGCGCATCGTGAGTGCTTAGATGGAGGATTTTCATAATTATTTTTTTAGATTTACAAAATTTTATAATTACTAGAGTTATAATTTTTTATGTTTGGGGTTTTGTAATAAATTATATCAAACTTAACGAGTCAGAACATTAAGCGAATTAGCTGTGCAAAAAGCAATATATTAGATACATAAAAAAGCTATTAAGCACTCAAAAAAGCTAGGTAAATTATTATCAATCAGCTTTAAACTTTGGGAATTCTTTAAGATTTTAAATATTTTTAAAGCTACTTAACGTTAGATTTGATAATTAAGGCTTAAATATTGACTAAAGTACAAAAGGAGAGGTGGCCGAGATGGCTGAAGGCGGCGGTTTGCTAAACCGTTATACGATT
>CAZWTV010000065.1:0-10091 GCA_964637225.1 uncultured Sediminibacterium sp. | reverse complement strand
TTGAAGAACAGTTGGTTAAAAAATCAGATGAGAACGCAAAATCTTCTAGCAATTAAAAGCATTTAAAATGGACATAAATAAAATATTAACCGCCGATATTCTTGACCTCATTTTTGAGGGAAGGTTTAAGGAGTATGGTGCTTATGAGCTAAGAAAAACATACAACGATCGTCTTAAAAAGGCTTTGATTGGTATGTTTGTCATTACACTTATATTGGCAGGTGGCGCTATCTGGTCTAATTCTGCAAAGAAAGCTAAGGCAGAGATAGTTGTTACAGATGTTTCTTTGACAGATGTGACACAAGAGAAAAAACCACCACCGCCTCCTCCACCTCCGCCAAAACAAGAGCCACCTAAAGTGGAAATGGCAAAGTTCACACCTCCCAAAATTGTAAAAGATGAGGAAGTGAAAAAAGAAGATGAGATTAAAGAAGTAGAAAAATTAGAAGACGTGAAAATTGGTGCCGTTGATCAAAAAGGTATCAAAGATGAGGGCTTAGTGGCTCCTACTGAATCAACAGTGGCTCCACCAGCAGAAGAAGAAACTGATAAAATTTTTACAGTAGTGCAAATCCCTGCTGAATTCCCAGGAGGTCAACAAGGATGGATACGCTATTTGGAAAGAACTTTAAATAGAGACTTACCTGTAGAAAATGGAGCACCTGCTGGAAAATACTCTGTAGTAGTTTCTTTTGTGGTAGCTAGAGATGGTTCTATCAGTGATGTAAAAGCTGAGAACGATCCTGGGTATGGCACAAAGGATGAAGCTGTTCGTGTAATTACACGTGGTCCAAAATGGAAGCCTGCTGTTCAGAATGGTCGTAATGTAATTTACCGTCATAGACAAGCTATTGTGTTTGTTGTTTCTGAAGATTAGGTTTTTATTTTTATACTTATACTTTACCAATCCCTCCGAAATTTCGGGGGGATTTTTTTTACTAGTTTAAAGTTTACCTTTGTTTCTCTATGCGTGAAAATTTGAGTAATTGGAATGATACTATAGTGGCCTTAGCTACTGCACCAGGTATTGGAGCCATTGCAGTAGTGAGACTTAGTGGACCTCAATCCATAGAATTGGTAGCGGGTGTATTTTCCAAAAAAAATTTAATTTCAAAAGCTTCTCATACAGTTCACTTTGGTAAAATACTAGATGGCGCTCATGTCATTGATGAAGTTGTTGTAACACTTTATAAAGCACCTGCCTCTTATACAGGAGAAGAAGTGGTTGAAATTTCTTGTCATGGATCGACATTTATACAGGACTCACTACTTCAACTATTCATTTTAAAAGGGGCTAGATTGGCAAAACCAGGTGAGTTTACACAACGTGCTTTTTTAAATGGCAAATTAGATTTAACACAAGCTGAAGCAGTGGCAGATTTAATTGCAAGTAATACAGAAGCATCTCGTAGAACGGCTTTGTATAATTTAAAAGGGGGTTTCTCCACCGATCTACAACTGATGCGTGAAAAATTAATAAAATTTTCTGCACTCATTGAATTAGAGCTTGATTTTTCTCAAGAAGACGTTGCATTTGCCAATAAAAAGGAATTAGAAAAATTAGTAGCACAATTGCTTCTAAAGACGCAGGCTTTGTATGATTCGTTTAAATTGGGTAATGTCATAAAAAATGGTGTGCAGGTAGCTATCGTGGGAAAGCCTAATGCAGGTAAATCTACTTTATTAAATACGTTACTTAACGAGCACAGAGCTTTAGTGAGTGAAATTCCAGGAACGACACGTGATACAGTAGAAGAATTTTTAACCATTGATGGGGTATTGTACAAACTTATTGATACCGCTGGTATTCGAACTGCTACTTCGGATAGCATTGAGCAAATGGGCATAGATAAAAGTTTTAAAAAAATGGCAGAGGCCGATTTAGTCATTGCATTATTTGATGCTAGCAACACGCACGCTCAAGAAATTAAAGAATGGCAGTTAGCCCTGGGAGATGATAAAATCATACTGGTTGGAAATAAAATGGATCTGGGCATTGAACCAAGTTTAAAAAACAACGATAGTTTAAAAGACATCCTATTTATTGGAGCTAAGGATAAAAAAAATATTGATACACTTAAAAAAGTTTTAACTCAAAAAGTAGTGGGAGATGGCTTGCAAAAAGAAGGAACTATAGTCACGAATGCTAGACATGCCACAGCACTAAAAAAATTATTATATGCTTTGGTGGATATAGAAACTGGCCTAGCTAACAATGCAACAGGAGACTTACTTGCTATAGATATTAATCAAGCCCTACATTATTTAGGCACTATTACGGGTCAAATTACCAATGAGGATCAATTAGATTATATTTTCTCCAAATTTTGTATTGGTAAATAAGTCGCATTTATATTTCTATAAATTACTGTACAGTTTCTATTTTAATATTTTCTTTTTGGGAATAAAAATGAATAGCAGCTTCCAAAGTGGTATCAAGTTGTAATTTCATTTTTTGACTTCCAAAGTAATTTTTAAATCTTTTTATAGGAGAAATTACTTTATTGTTAATGATAGCTTCATATCTTAGTAAAGTGCTATCTCCTCCTGCATCAATTGCAGAATAAGTAACAGGCCCTGACATTTCATCTAAGGTGTAAAAACATTTTATCGCCGATAAAAAAGATTCGTGCACTTCCATTTTACCCTGTTTGAAAATAAAAGTATTGCCTTCAATAGATTCATGAGGCATCCATTTGTCCCAGTATTGAATTTGCATAAAGCCATTGGTAACGCTACTGCCTGGCTGACGAACATAAGCAGATTTAGTAACTAGAATTTTATTGGGAATAAAAATATAAGTTATTAGTAGAAAAACGGTAATCCCAATACCCAAAAAAAGTTTAAAGATTTTCATAGTTTATAACTTTTTAACCTCCACAAAAAATAATTCTATAGTTTTAAATTCTTTACAAAGTTACAATCCTATTATTTAAAATTAAATTATAATAAACAAATTCGTAACAAATCGCATAGATTTGCCCGTTTCAAAAATGGTATCATTTTCAATATATAAAATGTTTTTAGTCGCACCATTAAGAAGAATTTTTTTCACACTACCCGCTATTCTATTAATAGCATTACAGACTGACCTAAAAGCTCAGGGCTGTGTCGCTATAAGAACTGTAGGGGGATTAAATACCATGGAGCACTCTATGATGCATTCTATGATGCAGGATAGTAGTGGTTCCAAAATTCAAGAACCAAAATGGGACTTGAATATAAGTGGTCGTTATTTTAAATCTTACAAGCATTTTAATGGAACAGATGAACAAACTCAACGTGTTGCTGAAGGTACCGATGTAAGAAATTTTAGTCGTACCATGGATATCTCTTTATTGAGAAAGTTGAATGAGAAATGGAGTATTGGTATTGATTTACCCTTGGTATACAATGAAAGAACTTCTTTGTATGAACATGTGGGAAGTGCTGCAGGGAATCCTCGATTTTCTACTTTTTCACAAGGCATAGGAGATATTAGAATTACAGCCTATAAGTGGATCATAACACCAAAGTCTTGTGCTAAGGGAAATTTATTAGGGGGATTAGGTATTAAAATACCCACAGGTAATTATAAAGCGGAAGATGTATTTCATTATAAGTTAGGTACGGCCATTTTAACAAGAAATGGGCCTGTGGATCAGTCTATACAACCTGGGGATGGTGGTTGGGGCCTCACCCTTGAATTGAATGGTTTTAGGCAGCTAAATAATACATTTAGCATGTATGGAAATGTTTATTATTTAATCAATCCTAGGGGTAATAATGGGGTGAGTACAGCTAGAGGGGGAATTCCTTCAGCTGCAGCCATCAAATATACTTCCGATGTTATGAGTGTGCCTGATCAATATTTATTAAGAGCAGGAACTAATTATACCATTCAAGCATTGACTTTTTCATTAGGAGCTAGGTATGAATGTATACCTGCAAAAGACTTAATAGGAGATAATACTGGTTTTAGAAGACCTGGTAATGTACTTGCCTTGGAGCCAGGGGCAAATTATCATTTTAGAAATTTCAATTTTTACTTATATGTGCCTGTTGCTATGAGAAGAGAAAGACCTCAAAGCTATCCTGATATTTTAAAAACCATAGATACCAATGTCTTTTCCAGAGGAGATGCAGCTTTTGCAGACTATAGTTTGAATCTAGGATTGGGTTATAGGTTTTAATAAAAATTTTCTTTTTATTAAAAAGTATCAAAAATAGAATTGTTCAAATGTTTGAAGGCTTCCATGGCACCTAAATATTCACAGGTTCTTGCGCCGGCTTTATTTGCATTACTAATCATCATTTTCCATTCCTCTTTTGAAACCATGCTTACCTCTTTTCTATTTTTCTTTTGTAACTGATATAAGATGGCACCAACAAATGCATCTCCAGCACCGGTGCTGTCTATTGATTGAATCGTAATACTATCAATAATTTCAATGTGTTCACCTATACATAATAAAGTTCCTTGCTTACCTAAAGTAATTGTAAATACCGCTTTTGTATTTTTTCTTAATGAGATAGCAGCATTGGTTACCGTATCGCTACTGGTAATTAGCAATGCTTCTTCATCACTTAATTTGAAAAAATGGCATTGTTCAATGAAAGCTATGCTGGATTGAATAAAATAATCGGTATTATTTTTAAAAAGTAAGTGTCTATAATTAGCATCAAAACTTATTAAACTCCCGTTTTGTTTGGCTTGGTTCAATAATTCTTTATAAGTAACTTGAAGCGGTCCTGGTAAAAAGGCAGTTGCTGAGCCAAAGTGCACTATTCCAAATTCATTTAAAGAAAGTGCATGTAAATCGGCCAAGGTAAGTTCTTTGTCGGCACCTCTATTAAAATAAAAATCTCTTTCTCCCTCCTGCATCAATGATACGTATGCAAAACTGGTAAAATGTTCTTTGTCTTTAATGATAAAACTTGTTTCCACTCCCATTTCTTCTAATAATTGTATAAGATGATGACCAAAAGGATCTTCACCCACTTTGGCAGCCATGCTCACTTTGCCCCCTAAAGCTGCAATAGCTGCTGCTACATTAGCGGGGGCGCCTCCTGCTTTTTTTAAAAAATGTTGGCCGCTTATAAGTGATACATTTACATCTGTGCAAATCATATCAATCAATGCTTCACCAATGCAGAGTACTTTCATATATTGTTTGTATAATTAAATATAGGTATTTTTTAAATTCTTTAGTTTTTGTACCTCACTTGTAAAAGGGCAGTATCTTTGTCATCTAAAATAATTTATTAAATGTCCATTGAAGTACGCTATTTCAAAGCACATGTTTTAGAAGCATTGCGTTACCATTTTATAAAGCAGCCGGAAATAAAAACTTTAATGATTGTAGTAAATATATATGCTATTCTTACAGGGGTTTTATTGTTCATGAAAAAAATTAGACCTGAATTATTTTTATTAGGCTCTGTACTTTGGATATTACTTTTGCTGCTATTTTGGTATGTGATGCCTCATATTTTTTATAAAAAAACATCTCTATTTGCAAATATCTGGAATTTTAGTTTTGATAGTCAAAAGGCAAAACTGCAATCTTCACAAGCTGAGGCACAGTGGGATTGGCAAGAGGTAACACATTATTTTGAAAGCCCTCATTTTTTTCATATTTATTTTGGACCCAAAACCTTTTTTATTATTCCTACCCAATATTTACCTATAGCAATACAACAAGAATTAAGGTCAATTTTAAAGGATAAATAAGTACTAATAATAAATTTTCTACATAAAGTTTATCCACTTTTTGTAATGTTATTTTTTAAAAAAATCCATTTTACTACTAATTGTTCGTCAAAAACTAGCGCTATAAACGTTCAGTTTTAATCGTTTATAAGCTATGGAAGACCAAAAACCCTAAAATGGCCTCGATTTAGACAGGGTTTAAAATGTGTAAACAAAAAGGGAAAAAAACCTTTGGTTTTTGACAAAAAGTATATTTTTGCGCCGTAAACAAAACCTTACACAATGTCAGACATCGCTACAAGAGTTAAAAAAATCATCGTTGACAAATTAGGAGTAGATGAAGCAGAAGTTACCAGTGCCGCTTCTTTTACCAATGATTTGGGAGCAGATTCTTTAGACACAGTTGAATTAATTATGGAATTTGAAAAAGAATTTAATATTTCAATTCCTGATGAACAAGCAGAAACTATTACTACCGTTGGTCAAGCTGTCGCTTATTTAGAAGAGCACGCGAAATAACTAAATTTGTTTAGATGTTTCAAGCTGAATCATCGGCATATTCAAATCCGCCTTTTTGAGCCTTTGCTTTAAAGGCGGATTCTTATTTTAAAACGATTAACATGCAAACTAAACGCATTGTAGTTACTGGAATTGGTACTTTAACACCCATTGGAAATGATTTATCATCCTATTGGAATAACTTATTGAATGGAGTCTCGGGTGCCGATATGATAACTCAATTTGATGCGTCCAAGTTCAAGACAAAATTTGCATGTGAAATTAAAGGTTTTGATCCAGTGGCTTTTATGGATCGTAAAGAAGCAAGAAAATTAGATCGTTTTTCACAAATTGCAATGGTGGCTAGTGATCAAGCCGTATTGGATGCGGGCATTACTAAAGAAAATGTAGATCATGATAGAGTGGGTGTCATATTTGCAAGTGGAATTGGAGGCTTAAATACATTTACGGAAGAAATTACCAATTTTGTGCAAGGAGACGGAACACCCAGATTCAATCCATTTTTTATTCCAAAAATGATTTTAGATATTGCTGCCGGACAAATTTCTATGAAACATGGTTTTCGTGGACCTAATTTTGCAGTCGTAAGTGCTTGTGCTTCTAGCACCCATGCCATAGTAACAGCAGCCGATAATATCAAATTAGGTAAGGCCGATATTATTATCACAGGAGGTGCTGAGTCGGTCATTGGTATTGCTGGTATGGGTGGTTTTAATGCAATGAAGGCCATGAGTGAAAGAAACGAGGATCCTAAAACTGCTAGTCGTCCCTATGATAAAGATAGAGATGGCTTTATTATGGGAGAGGCTTCAGGTGTTTTAATATTAGAAGAATTGGAACATGCTAAAAAGCGAGGTGCAAAAATATATTGTGAAGTAGTGGGGGGTGGTGCTACGGCCGATGCTTACCATTTAACGGCCCCTCATCCTGAAGGACTGGGTGCAAAGAATGTTATGATAGCCGCTTTGAAAGATGCTGAAATGCAAGCCACTGACATTGATTACATCAATACGCATGGAACTTCAACACCTTTGGGTGATATCGCTGAAGCTAAAGCTATTACTTCTGTTTTTGGTGAGCATGCATACAATTTAAATATAAGTTCTACTAAATCTATGACTGGCCATTGTTTAGGCGCTGCTGGTGTGATTGAGGCCATCGCTTGTATTCAAGCTGTGATTCACGATATTATTCCACCAACTATCAATCACTTTACAGATGATCCTGAATTAGATCCTCGACTTAATTTTACTTTTAATACTCCACAAAAAAGAGTAGTGAATGCTGCCCTAAGTAACACTTTTGGATTTGGTGGACACAATGCCTGTGTGATAGTAAAAAAATACAAGGCTTAATTTAAAGTGAAAAGAATTCAACATTTATTATCCTTTTTCAAAAAATCTGATTTTGAAAAAAACTTAACGATACTTATTGGTTATCCCACCAAAAAATTAATATTATTTCAAACCGCTTTAAATCATAGGTCGGTTAAAGAGAGCCCCTCTGAAAATAATGAAAGGCTTGAATTTTTGGGAGATGCTATCATTGGTGCCGTTGTTGCCGATTATTTATTTAAAAAATATCCTTACAAAGGAGAAGGTTTTTTAACAGAGATGCGCAGCAAGATGGTTAATAGACAACAATTGAATCATATTGCGCTTCAAATGGGTATTCGTAAAATAACTCGTTTTAATAAAATGGAAGTGTCATTAAAAACAAGTCAAATTTTTGGAAACACTTTAGAGGCTATAGTAGGGGCCATCTATTTAGATAAAAAATATGAGTTTACTAAAAAGTGGATAATAGAGAGAATGATTCAGCCCTATTTATTTATGGATGATTTAGAACAAATAGATATCAATATTAAAAATAAAATTATAGGTTGGGCCTTGAAGCAAGGCAAACAAATTGATTTTGTTTTAGCAGGGGAACAGTTGGAAGGAAGGCGAAGGTTATTTACCATTCATGTGGTATTGGATGGAGAAGTTATTGCTGCACAAAAAGGGTATACCAAAAAAGATGCAAGTCAATTAGCAGCTCAAAAAGCCATTGAAATTTTAGGAATTAAATAGATTCTATATTTAAATACTTTGACATAATTCAATTAAGACTCCATTGGTTTGTTTAGGATGTACAAAACAAACCAATTTATGATCGGCCCCATGTTTGGGAGACTCATTCAATAGGGTAAATCCAAGTTTTTTGAGTCTATCCATCTCCTTTAAAATATCTGGTACTTCAAAGGCAATATGATGCATGCCTTCCCCCTTTTTTTCTATAAATTTAGCTATCACACCATCGGGTTGAGTGCTCTCTAATAATTCAATTTTGGTATCATTTTGAAGAAAAAAAGCGGTATTTACGTCTTCGCTAGCCACTTTTTCTTTTTTATAGCATGGGCTGTTTAATAAGCTTTCAAATAGGGGTATGCTGGTTGCTAGATTCTTAACAGCGATGCCAATATGTTCAACTTTATAATCCATATTTTGTTGTTTTACGAATTGGGAAAAAATTAGCTTTAATGCTTAACGAATTCAATAAAATCAAGCCTTAAGCTTTACTTTTGTGCTTTAGAAAAAATCAAATTCGGATATGTTAAAATTACCAATTTATCTCGATCATAATGCAACTACTCCTATGGATCCTAGGGTTTTAGAAGCAATGATCCCTTATTTTGTTGAAAATTTTGGAAATGCAGCTAGTCGTAACCATTCTTTTGGATGGAAAGCTGAGGAGGCTGTGGATTATGCTCGTGAGCAAGTAGCTCAATTAGTAGGTGCCGATCCTAAAGAAATTATATTTACTTCAGGCGCCACTGAAGGTGACAATTTAGGTATTAAAGGAGTGTATGAAATGTATGCAAGTAAGGGCAATCATATCATTACTTGTAATACGGAGCATAAAGCTGTTTTAGATACTTGCAAGCATTTAGAAAAATTAGGGGCTGAAGTCACTTATTTAGATGTTCAACCTGACGGTCTCATTGATTTAAAACAATTAGAAGCTGCCATGAAGCCTACTACAATTTTAGTAGCTATCATGTATGCAAATAATGAAATTGGAGTCATTCAGCCAGTAAAAGAAATTGCAGCAATTGCAAAAAAGCATGGGGCTTTATTTTTTACTGATGCAGTACAAGCAGTAGGAAAAATTCCTGTGAATGTAGTAAAAGACGGTATTGACATAATGGCTTTCACGGCACATAAAATGTATGGTCCTAAAGGGGTAGGTGCTTTGTATGTGAGAAGAAAAAATCCACGTGTGAAAGTAACTGCTCAAGTAGATGGTGGTGGACATGAAAGAGGAATGCGAAGCGGTACTTTGAATGTACCAGGTATTGTAGGTTTTGGTAAAGCTTGTGAGTTAGCTCGTTTAGAAATGGCTTCTGATACTGAAAGAATTTCTAAATTGAGAGACAAGTTAGAAAATGCATTAAAGCAAATTGAAGAATCTTACGTAAATGGAAATCCTGAACACAGATTACCCCATGTAAGTAATATTTCATTCAAATATGTCGAAGGGGAAGGATTAATGATGGGATTTAATAAAGATATAGCTCTTTCTTCAGGATCTGCTTGTACTTCTGCTTCTTTGGAGCCAAGCTATGTTTTAAAAGCGTTAGGACTCGGAGATGATTTAGCACATAGTTCACTTCGTTTTGGCTTGGGAAGATACACTACTGAAGAACAAATTGATTATACTATTAAGGCAGTCACTGAAACGGTTTTGAAGTTAAGAGAAATGAGTCCACTTTGGGAAATGTATAAAGAGGGCGTAGATATTGACTCTATTCAATGGGCACATCATTAAAGTAGCATGTAGGTATTATTAATTTTTTACTAATTTTGTACAAATAAAACAATAATAAAATGGCATATTC
>CAZWTV010000064.1:0-10118 GCA_964637225.1 uncultured Sediminibacterium sp. | reverse complement strand
GTAGGCCACCACTAATAAAAATTTTAGATAAAGAAAGTGTATTTAAAACTGTCTTTTGAGAAATAGAAGATTTTCTTTCAGAGTTACCAATTTCATCATCGATATCCGAAAAAATATAATTTTCATTAAAAGTTATAACTGATTTAATTATATGATTAATATGTACATTCTTCTTATAACTTAAATTTATAGGTGGTACTTGCTTCGTTACCTCAGCCAACATGAAACTTGGGTAAAGAATTACATATGCAAAACAAATAAAAAAAAGAAGCTTTTTCATATACAGGTCAAATATACAAAGAGTAGACCTAATGAAAGATGAATTTTTACATATTATTAGGCTGCCGGTAGCGATTTCTTATATTTTAAATATTCTTTTTTAGCATCTTTAACAAACGCCTCTTCTGAAGCAGCATGCATGAATTTATATGAAATTCTGTTTTTATCAAGCGTTTTTCCTTTTATTTGACTAGGGTAATGTTTAATAGAAAATTTCATCAATTCCACAATTAAAGGAATAGTACTCATTCCTTTTTCAGTTAAAGTATAAATAAATACTTTTTTATTGGTGGGATGATTTTGTTTTTCAATTATACCGTCTATGATTAATTTTTTTAAACGATCGGCTAAAACTCGAGTAGCAATTTTTTCACGATTATCCATTAATTCTTTGTAAGTACACTTCTTTAAAAAAAGCATATTTCTAATAATAATAAGTGACCACTTATCACCTAAAACATCCAGGCCAGTTGCAATAGCACAAATAGAGCGAAATCTTGTTTTGAGCATATTAAAAATTTTGACGAAGTTAAGATAATATAGGCACTTATTAAAAATGTACTAACTACTTCTCAACTAGGTAGTTCGAACAGGTGCTGGCGGTGTTGACTTCTTTCCTTGAATCGTTAAGTCTTCCATCTTTATACAAGAAAAAAACAAGATAGAAATGAAAAGAAATGTTAGAAATAAATTAAATTTACTCATAAGGTATAATTGTAAACAAATCACATCTTTACAACATAAAAATAAAAAAATAGTTTGGTATGAGTACAAAAAAAATTTTTTCTATTGTAATCTTAACAATTTTTTATAGTCTGTTTATGAGTTGTTCTTCCTCCAAGAACAAAGTTAAAGAAGGATTTATAGAAGTGAAGGGTGGTAAAGTATGGTATAGGATTAATGGTGAGGGTGACAAACCAGCACTTCTTTTATTACATGGAGGTCCCGGCTCTTCAAGCTTTGGTTTAGATAATTTGAAAGCGTTAAGTACAGACCGACCTATTATTTTTCTGGATCAACTAGGCTGTGGTAGATCTACTAGAATTACCGACACTAGTTTAATGACTATTGAAAATTACGTAGAACAGATAGAGCAAGTCAGAACTGCGCTACACCTTGAAAATTTCTACCTGTTGGGGCATTCCTGGGGAACTATGTTGGGTTTAGACTACTATCTTAAATATCCCCATCAAATTAAATCAATCATTTTTAGTAGCCCATTATTTAGTACAGAAATGTGGACCAAAGATGCCGATACCTTAATTGCCTCACTACCCGACTCCATTCAAAGAAATATTAGAGTCAACGAAAAAAATAAAACTTATGACAACCCTGCCTATCAAAATGCAGTTACATTTTATTATAAAAACTTTTTAAGAAGAACCGAGAGAACTAAAGGACAAGCCGATACTGCTAAATTATTTACTGGCACCAATGTATATGAATTTATGTGGGGACCTAGTGAATTTACAGCTACTGGAAATTTATTAAAATATGATCGCTTAGTGAATTTACCTAATATAAAAGTGCCTACTTTATTATTGGCAGGTGAATTTGATGAAGCCAGACCTAGTACCATACAACATTTTCAAACCATGATACCGGGAGCCCAATTTAAAATGATTAAAAATGCTGGTCATGCCACTATGATAGATAATAAAGAAGAATACCTCACTACAGTAAAAGCTTTTTTAGATAAAATGGATCCAATACAAAAAAAATAAACTAATATTATTAAAATTACCAATTATACCACATGCGACGAACTGGCATTTTGTACTTTTTTCTTATAATCTGTTTTAGTAGCACAGCACAATCTGCCTCAGAGGGATTTACAATTATTCCACTTGGGGTGAAAGGCGGATTAGATGAATCCAACCTTTCTTGTTATATGGTAGCGGCAAAATCTTCTTCTAATTTTATTTGTTTAGATGCGGGCAGCATTAATACTGGTTTGCAAAAGGCAGTTGCCAATAACTTATTTACCAAACTGAGTGCTGAAGAGGTTCAAAAAAAATTTATTAAAGCCTATTTTATTTCACACGCCCATTTAGACCATGTAGCTGGTTTGATATTAAACTCTCCTAATGACAGTCCAAAAAATATTTATGGTTTTAACTCTGTTATTGAGATTATGAAAAATAATTATTTCACCTCCAAAAGTTGGTCAAATTTTGGAAATGAAGGAGATAAACCAATTTTAAATAAATACAAGTATCATTATTTAATGGCTGGTAAAGAAACAGAAATACCTAATACTGAACTTGCTGTAACACCTTTTAAACTAAGCCATGTAAGCCCTTATGAAAGCAGTGCTTTTTTAGTACGCAATCAAAATTCATATTTACTTTATTTAGGTGATACAGGTGCAGATTCCATAGAAAAAACAAATCAATTAGAGCAATTGTGGAAAGCTATAGCAGAAAAAGTAATAAGTCATGCCTTAAAAGCAATTTTTATTGAAGTTTCATTTAACAATGCCACTAATAATAATTCTTTATATGGTCATTTAACACCTAGTTTATTAATGCAAGAAATGAAAGCTCTCAATAAGCTTTCCAATGGACAACTTGTTCATGTACCCATATATATCACACATATAAAGCCCTGTGCTACTTGTGAAAATTCTATAAAAAAAGATATAACCATTTCTAATACAGAGCGACTACTCATACAATATCCAGTACAAGGCGAGGCTATTGAAATAAATTGAAACCGTTTATCTTATTTTTACAAATTATTTACAAAAATTTTCTTAATTTAAGAGTCCCCTAAAAAAGGGTAGATACAAGTTTTTATATTATAAGTGTTAAAAATATTATTCAAAGAAAATGAAAACTATAAAAATATAATTATGTCAAAATCAAAAAAGAATATACAAAATCAGACACGTCGTCATTTTTTATATCAAAGCTCTTTAGCTTCATTAGGTTGGGTATTCATGGGCAAAAATTCATTTGCATCTCCCCGCTCCATTTTTTCTCCACTTAACTCTAAAATTAAAGGGGTACAAATTGGATGTATTACTTATTCATTCAGATCTATGCCAGGTAGTGCCGAACAATTATTACAATATTGTAAACAAATAGGTATTAGTGCCATTGAATTGATGGGTGATCCTGCTGAAGCTTTTGCGGGTAGCCCAGTAGAACTCATGCCTCCGATGAATTATAAAGCACCTAGTACTAATGAACCGGCAAAACCAAGAATGTCAAGCGAAGATTTTATGAAAGCTATGGAACAAAGAAACGCAAAAGCTAGAACTTGGAGAGAGACTGCTTCAATGGATAAATTTATAGAATTAAGAAAAATGTTCAATGACGCCGGAATTAGTATCTATGCATTTAAACCAGATGCAGCTTTAGGTGAAAAAAGTACGGATGCTGAAATTGATTATGCTATGAGAGCTGCTAAAGCATTAGGTGCAAACTCTGTGAATGTGGAACTTCCAACCAATATAGAACATTCAAAAAGATTAGGTGAATTTGGTTTAAAACATAAAGTATATGTTGGCTATCATGCCCATACTCAGGCTACTGATACTGCTTGGGATATTGCTTTGAGTCAATCTCCCTATAATGCTATCAATTTAGATTGTGGTCATTATATAGCAGCGGGAGGAGCCAATACAAAAGAAACTTTATTGGCCTTTATTGAAGCAAAGCATGATCGTATTTCAAGTATGCATATTAAGGACCGTAAAACTAAATTGAATGGAGCTAAGAACATGCCTTGGGGTCAAGGAGATACACCACTTAAAGAAATTCTTACCCTATTAAAAACAAAGAAATATAAAATTCCTGCGTCTATTGAATTAGAATATGATATTCCTACAGATTCGGACGCAGTTCAAGAAACAAGAAAATGTTTTGAATATGCTAAAACTATTTTAGAGGGTTAATAAATATTTTATGAATGAGAATATAAGTCAAAATATTTTTATACATCATGTACTTTTTTATTTAAAAAATCCATCTGCTACAGATGATAAAAATAAATTATTAGAGGGTTTAAAAAAGTTAGCCACTATTGAATGCATTCGTTTTTCAGATATTGGTACACCAGCTGCTACCCACCGTTCAGTTATTGAAAAGGGATATACTTATTCATGGCTATGTATTTTTAATAGTGCAGAAGAGGAAATAGTATATCAACAACACCCCATTCACGATGAGTTTAGAAATAATTATAGCCATTTATGGGAAAAGGTGGTTATTTACGATTCAACCACAAATACACAGGAAACCCTGTAGCAATGAGGCTTAAACCCCAAAAAGCTTCGTTAGGTTTATTGATAATAGTAATTACAAATAAGGTAGAGCAAAATAATAGAAATATACCTGGAACAAAAGGATAGCCTATCACTTTATATTTTCTTTCATATTCGGGATGTTTTACTCTTAATAATATGACACCAAAAGCGGTACACCCATAAAATATAAAGGATGCGAAAATTAGCATATCGGTTAATTGATCAAAGCTTCCCGAAAAAACCAAGACAATAGCCCAAAAAGCTTGTATAAACAAGGCAATGTCTGGAGTATTATACTTTGGGTGAACTGAAGCAGCTTTATAAAAAAACAATTTATCTCTTGCCATTGCATACATCATTCTTGCTGAAGTTAATATGGTACTATTGGTTGAATTTAAAGTAGTAACTACAATTAAACTTGCTACTAGTATCATACCTATGTGTCCACTTAATCTTCCAGCAACTTCTACTGCTGCTATTTTATTTGGTGTTAATTGAATAAAATAATCAATGGGTAAGATATAGACGAAAACTATATTTAATGATACATATGTAGTCATTACAATAAAAGTACCCATACCCAAAGCCAAGGGTAAATTTCTTTTAGGATTTTTTATTTCTTCACCAATATAGGCAATTGAATTCCACCCTTCATAACCCCAAAAAGCACCCAAGCTAGCAGCAAATAAGGCTTTCATTAAACTAAATCCCTGTATAGTTGGTGCATTCAATGCATGACTTTTAGTAGTGATATTAGCCATGCTACCTTGTGAAGAACTAAAACCCATCACTAAAAAAATAGCTATACATATTAACATTAAATAAGATAATACAGCACTTAATTTACTTGCAAACTGGGCACCTCTATAATTTAATAAAGTAAGTACTAAAATTAAAATTGATGCAACTAGTTTAACAAAGAAAGCAGCATTAGAAGCTGAAGGAAATAAACTTATTAAAGATTGGGCAAAAATATATGCCAAAGCTGCAATAGAGGCAGTTTTTATTACAGTGAAACTTGCCCAACCATACATAAAAGAAAAAAATCGTCCATATATTTTTTGAAAATAAAAATACTCTCCTCCTGAATTGGGAAACATACTAACCATTTCAGCAGTGGATAAAGCCCCTGCTAAACTTATAAAACCAGCAAGCACCCAACATAAAATAACAAGTAATGGAGAACCCAATGTCTGTGACATGGGCACTAATTTTTTAAATACCCCCGAGCCGATGATTAAACTCACTACTAAAAAAATAGCAGACCTTACCTCAATTTTAGGTTTTAAAACTTCCATACTACAATTTAAGGAATTTGATAGAAAGAACGCTAAAGTTTTGTACATCCAAAACCAGGATGACTATTTATTTGCATACAGCCCTCTTTTAATTCAAAACCCCCTGTAACCAAATCTTCTGCTAAATCAAAACTCCCATCTAAATCAAGATATCGTGTATTGTCACAGCAATAAGCAGCATGCAATGCCGCAGTAATACTTATAATACTTTCATCATTACATCCCCAAAATAAATTAATTTGGGCATTTCTAGCAATAGTAGCAATTTCCATAGCACCCGTGATACCACCACATTTCATAAGTTTAATATTGTAAACACCAAAGGGTTTGCTGATAGCGTATTCTAAAGCCGCTTGGGGATCTTTTAAAGATTCATCACCCATTATTAAATTACGATAAATAGGATCTACTTTTAATAATTCTAATTCTTGGCCTACGGGTAAAGGTTGTTCAATTAATTCTATTTTTGCTTTTTTGGTTGCTTCCAAAAATTTATTTAAATCTGATAAACTATATCCTTGATTAGGATCGACTCTAATAATAAAAGAGGTAGAAAATTTTTCATAAAGTTTATTTATTTTCTCTATATCCTCTTCTAAGTTCAGACCTAATTTTACTTTTAAAATTTTAAAACCTAGACTTAAAAATCCGGCAGCATCTTTTAAAGTTTCTTCTACATTTTTAATTCCAATAGTGATAGATGTTGGTAAAGCTTTAACTTTTTGACCATAGAAAGAAGCCACGGAGATACCGATAAATTTTCCAAAAGCATCGTGCAAAGCAATATCAATAGCTGCTTGGGTACCAGGCAAATGATCAAAATGTTTTCTGCTTTCAAAAATGATGGTTTGAAAATGACGAATATCTCTACCCACAAAATTTTGAACAAAATTGGATTCTAAGTGTAAAGCGGTTTGAGCCGATGTTTCTCCTACTACTTCTGCAGCAGGACTCCCACAACCATAACCCACCATACCATTTGCTAATTCCACTTCAAAAAAAGCTAAACTCACATCCGAGAAGGTACTATAAGCAATGGTGTATGGATTTTTTAAAGCTACTTTTTTTAGATAAGATCTTACTGCGACTATTTTCATTTAATTTTAATTATATTTTTTAATCCTTTTAAAGTGGGCAATATTTTATCAACTCCCTCTTGAATGGGTAATAATACTGGTATATTTAATTGCTTCTCATATTTTTTTTGGAAATCATAAGCTTCTTCAAGAGTACAATCTTCTGTATGAATTCCTAAGGCTATGACTTTTGAACCTAATTTTTCTATTATCTCTATTTCCGATTCAACGCTGGGTATTGCACCCCATTTTTCATCATGGTCAAAATATTTACGTTTAGGAGCAAATAATAAAATTACATTTTTAGCGTTTCCAGATATTAATAATTCAAGGCCGCAAGGACCACTTGGATTTCTTAAAGAGGATTGACCTTCTAAGAAAATAAAATCTGGCTGGGTTTCCTTCCAACAAGTAACAATTGCATTTTCTAATTCTCCAGAAACAAAATCATTTAAGGTTGAATCAAAAATAAAACCATATTTTCCTCCCTGTAACCAGCCCGTCTGTCCCGTATAAATCATTTCAGCTTTTAAACCATGAGCTTCACAAGCCTGTCTTAGCATTCTTGCTGTGGTTCTTTTACCCATCGCACAATCCATACCAATGACCGCTACAATAGGGGCAGTTACTTTAAATATCTCACCCGTCCAAAAGCTAAGTTGTTCCCTGGTTTTAGGTTTTCTTACATCTATTAACTTTACTCCCTTTTCCTTTGCCAAAGCTACTATTGCTGGTTTCTCATTTAAATATTCATGTAAACCATTGACAATGGATAAACCTGCATGAATTGCTTCAATAATTGTAGTCAACATATTAGAAGGTAAACGACCTCCTACTGTAGCTACACCAATCACTAAAAATTGTATGTCCTGTAAAGTATCAAGCGCATTTTGTAGATTTTCAAATACAGGTATATTTCTATTTTTCCCATCCAATACCATTCCTGCATCCAGTCCCTTTGTTTCAAGACAATCTACTACTCCTTTAATAGTGAATCGTTCTGTGCCCCTAATGAGTCCGTGTGCAGTTTTAGCATCCAAGGCTTTTAATAACCCATTGGTCAATACAATAGCATTGTTCATCTTTATATTCTTTCTTTTATTTTTATAAATTTATTTTCTTTTTATTAATACGCCAGGATAATTTCCTGTAGCTTTTTTATTTTGATACGTGATTTGTCCATTGATCCAAACCATTTCAATACCAGATGATAAAGCTCTACTATCTTGAATTGTAGCGTTATCTTTTACAGTAATGGGATTAAATAAAACTAAATCGGCATAATTACCCGGCTTAATAATACCTCGATCTTGAATTCCTAAATGTTGAGCTGTTAGACCTGTCATTTTATAAATAGCATTTTCCATAGTCATTATTTTATCTTCTCTAACATATTTGGCGAGCACTCTTGTAAAGGCACCATATCCTCTTGGATGCCCTCCCGCATTTCCATCAGAACATATATTTGCATTGGGCCAAGCAATAAAATTAGCTACATCTTTTTCCAGCATTGATTTAGCAGCTATAGCCTCAATACTTCCTTTAAATGAAGGATTCTTTTCTTTAAAATCGGCAGCAATAGCAATTAAGGACATTAAAGTAACAGAAGGCTTTTCATTTCTCATCACCGCAATTTGTGCCAATGTCTTACCTACATAGGCTGGCACAGGTGCAAACTTTACCAAATATGATTCATTTGCATCAAATGTATGATTGACAGCAAATTCAGCACTCTCTAAATTGGTATAATCTCTGGTGGGAAATAATACTCTTAAAGTAGAATTCCAATAAGTATAGGGATACACATCGGCAGTAATATTTACTCCTGCAGCCCTTGCATTTTCTAATTTTGCAAGCAAAAGGGGAGCACTTTCCCAATCATCTTTTTTAGCAATTTTAATATGTGAAATTTGTACTGGCATTTTCGTTTGCCTACCAATTTCTATAATCTCATCAATTGCTTCCTGTAATCTTACATCTTCACTTCTTATATGACTCATATATCTTGCATTTACTAAAGATGCCACTTGTGCCAATTGTAAAACTTCATCTTTACTTGAAAAAAAAGCCTGTTCATATTCTAGTCCAGTTGATAATCCTAGAGATCCTTTATCTAATTCTTTTTTTAATAAGATTTTCATTTTATCAATTTCTAGTTGACTGGCTTTTCTATATACTTCTTTCTCTCCCATGACTTCTTCTCTCAGACTAGATTGACCCGTATAGGTGGCTACATTCACTGCTACTGCATGTTCTTTAAATATTTTAATCAAACTATCCATTTTATAACTTCCCCCATCTTGTCCTATGACAATTGTTGTAATTCCTTGACTATTGGTAGGAAGCGCCTCTGGATGATCTTCCAAGTCACCAAAATGATGACTATGTGAGTCAATAAATCCAGGTGCTAATATATATCCCCGTCCATCTATTGTTTTTTCATTTTTATGTGCGGTTAAAGCACCTACTTCAATAATTTTTTTCCCTTGAATTCTTAGCGCTGCATTATAGGCAGGTTTGCCAGTACCATCTATTAATTGTATATGTGTAATTAATAGAGTGGGTATACTAGAAAAATTTTTTTGAGCATGTAATGAAAAAGGATGAATGAATAAAAAAAATAAACATAAAATTGAATTAAAAGTATTTTTCATTGTATACGATTTAATATATATAAAAGTTTACCAAAAACGAATGTATATTGCAGCTACTAATCCCAAAACAATAATAACCATAGCTAGATGAGCATTCGTTAGTGCATAAGAAGTGTTTTCGTTTACTAAGTTATTTTCCTGTTTTTGTCCTTTCTTATCAAATATGCTTACGAACATAATGGTAATAATGGTAAACGCAAAAACTAATCCCATTTGAATTAAATAAGGAATCTCAAATCCACCATGGCCATTGGCATAAGCAGTATATAAAAAAGTTTCATTTCCCGCCCAACTTACGATGCACTTATCAAATACAATAGATAAAATAACCCCTACAATAATTCCAGTAATTGCAGCTTTTGAGGTGGTCTTCTTCCAAAAAAAACCAAGTAAGAAAACAGGAAAGATAGCAGGAGATATGTATCCAGTATATTTTTGAATAAATTCAAAACCCCCTTTACCTCCAATTCCTAATGTATCCTGCCAATTAATAATAATTGCAATAATGAAAGAAATAATAATCATACTGCGTCCTCTACTTACCATTTTTTTATCAGAA
>CAZWTV010000063.1:0-10240 GCA_964637225.1 uncultured Sediminibacterium sp. | reverse complement strand
AATTGGAAAGCAATATATTTAAATATCATTTCAAAAACCTAAAACTAAAAAAATGAAAAAAATTGTTTTATTGTTCTTATCAGCAACTACTTTTTTTGCTTGTAAGCCCACAGAAGTTAAAACAGATAGTACTTCCGCTGCGAATGGCACTGTGACTGCCACTGGTCCTGATGTGGATATGCTTAAAAAAAGTTTAACAGCTTTTGCGAATGGAGATTGGACATCTTTAGCTTCTTTTTATGCTGACACTGCAGTATCTGCTCATAATATTTGGGCAGCTTCCACTGACACTACAAAAGTGGTTAAAATGACTACAATGATTGAAAACTTTAAAAAACAAAGAGAATTAATAGATGGTAATCTTAATATTGGTGGAACTATATTTGAAGTGGTAACAATGCCAAATGGAAATAAATATGGACATTGTTGGGCTGAATTATCTTGGAAAACAAAAAAAGGAGCAGAAGGTAAAACAGTAGTATTTAATTCATTTGGAATCAATAAGGATGGAAAAATTACTTACGAGTGGCCCATTTATGATACAAAAGATGTTGCCAAAATAGGTCAATAATAGGTTAATTAAGTTTAGTTGAAAATACATTAAAAGCCTCTAGTAATAGGGGCTTTTTAGTATTCCATTATTTAATAATTATTGTAACTTACACAACACTCAAATAATTCTATGAAAAACATATTTTTTATTGTCTTGCTATTTGTAATTCTTAGTGTCAATTATGATACTAATGCTCAAAGTGTCGATTCTACTTTAAAAGGTATGAATTGGCGAAATATTGGACCCAACAGAGGAGGAAGGTCGTTGGGTATTGCTGGAAGTAGTAAGAATAAATATGAATATTATTTTGGTGCTGTGGGTGGAGGGTTATGGAAGACTACCGACGGTGGACTGAATTGGAAACCCATCACTGATGGTCAATTAACCAGTTCAAGTGTAGGTGCCGTAGCAGTATCTGAATCTAATCCTGATATTATATATATAGGTACGGGAGAAACTGCTTTTAGAGGTAATATTATGCAAGGTGATGGAGTGTATAAATCTACTGATGCTGGTAAAACATGGAAAAATATAGGTTTGAAAAATACACAATCTATTGCAAGAGTTAGAATTCATCCTACCAATCCAGATATAGTGTATGTTTCTGCTTTAGGACATGCCTTTGGACCTAATGAGGATCGTGGAGTATTTAA
This sequence comes from uncultured Sediminibacterium sp., assembly GCA_964637225.1. Classification (GTDB taxonomy): domain Bacteria; phylum Bacteroidota; class Bacteroidia; order Chitinophagales; family Chitinophagaceae; genus Sediminibacterium. Next base: position 9,034 of record CAZWTV010000063.1, on the reverse strand, counting down.
AACCATAGATGGAGGTAAAACATGGAATAAAATTTTATATGTGAATGATAAAGCAGGTGCTGAGGATTTAGTGATTGACCCTCATCATCCAGAAATAATTTATGCAAGTATATGGGAAGTATATAGAACACCTTATAAGATGTGGGCAGATATTGGTACTTCTGCCTTATATAAGTCTGTTGATGGGGGTGCTAATTGGACAATAATTTCAAAAAACCCTGGAATGCCAGCAGTAGTAGGAAAAGTGGGTGTGGCAGTTTCTCCTGCTGATGGAAATAGAGTTTGGGCAATAGTAGAGTCACCAGAAGGTGGATTATATCGTTCCGATGATGGAGGTGCTAATTGGAAATTAGTCAACAATGAAAGAAAACTTCGTCAACGTGCATTTTACTATTCTAGAATTGTAGCAGATCCAAAAGATAAAAATACAGTGTATGGTTTGAATGTAAATTTTTATAAATCTACAGATGGTGGTGTAAGTTTTAAAACCGAAATAAAAGTGCCACACGGTGACAATCACGATTTATGGATAGATCCCTCAGATCCTATGCGTTTAGCAGCGGCTAATGATGGAGGTGGTACCATTTCAATAAATGGTGGCTTAAGTTGGACGGATGAAGATTTTCCCACTGCCCAATTGTACCATATTACAGTAACCAATGATTTTCCTTATCAAGTAGCAGGCGCTCAGCAAGACAATAGTACAGTTGCTTTACCGAGTGAAGATTATAGACATCGAACACTCAGAACCAATTCCACTAAGCCGGGTATGGGTTTTGCCTACGAAGTGGGTGGTGGAGAGAGTGGATATATTACTCAGGATCCAAAAAATCCAGATATATTTTATGCAGGAAGTCAAGGTGCTTTATTAACTCGTATTAACAGAGTAACTGGTCAATGGAGAGATGTTCAGGTATATCCCAGATTTTTTTCCGGTGAAGAGGCAAAAACTTTGCCTGAAAGGTGGCAATGGACTTACCCCATTGTTTTTTCACCTGTTGATCCCAATGTTTTGTTTACCTGTTCACAGCATGTATGGAAAACTACAAATGAAGGTCAGAGTTGGGAAAGAATTAGTCCAGACTTGACTTATAATGATTCAAGTACTTTGGGAGTGAGTGGCGGTGTAATTACCAGAGATATGAATGGTCCTGAGATTTATGGAACTGTATTTGCTTTAGCCCCATCTTATCAAGATGTTAATATAATTTGGGCAGGTTCTGATGATGGACTTATTCATATTACTAAAGACGGCGGTAAACATTGGGAGAATATTACTCCAAAGGATATGCCCAAAAATACACGAGTAAGTATTATAGAAGCCTCTCATTTTAATAGTGGCACTGCATATGTGGCTGCTAAAAGATATCAAATGAATGATCGTGCTCCTTATATATGGAAAACTACTGATTTTGGTAAAACTTGGACAAAAATAATAACAGGTATTAGAAGTGATGATTATGTTCATTCCATTAGAGAAGATATTACACGCGCTGGATTATTATATGCAGGTTCGGAACATGGAATATGGGTTTCTTATAATGATGGAGCTAATTGGGAATCTTTGAGATTAAACTTGCCTGATGTTCAAGTATCAGATGTGCAAGTCACAGAAAAAGACTTGGTAATAGGCACTCATGGAAGATCTATTTATATTTTGGATGATATTTCTCCAGTAAGGTTAAAAGATGCGGGTATTCAAGCAGGGTTACATTTATTTAAACCTTATTACGCGGTAAGATCGGTACAAAAGGCAGTGTTTCAATATTATTTAGATTCTACCAAGAAAGACTTAAAAATTGAAATACTAGATGCTCAAGGCAAATTGGTGAATACATTTATTGGTGAATTGACAAAAACAAAAAAAGAAAATGGAGAAGGAGATGAAGAGGAGGAAGATAGAAAACCAAAACCCCCCACTATTAAAACAGGTTTAAATGTATTTGAGTGGGACTTAAAATATCCATCGGCAAGTTATTTTAAAGGCATGATTTTCTGGAGTGCACCAGTGTATTCTGGTCCTACTGCATTGCCTGGTAATTATCAAGTAAGAATTACTTCGGGAGCGCAAGTAGTCACAGAAAATTTTGAAATAAAAATGGATCCAAGGATAAAAGATATTACCATGGCAGACATGCAAGAAAAATTTAATTTGGCAATACAAATTAGAGATCAAGTGACTTTAGCTAACAATGCTGTTATTAAAATTAGAAGCATTAAAGAAAAACTAAATGATGAAGCTAAAGCAAGTAAAAAGGGGTTATCTAAAAAATCGCTCAATTTAATAGCAGCTATTTCTGCCATTGAAGAAAATATTTATCAAGTAAGAAATCAAAGCTCACAGGATCCTTTGAATTTCCCTATTAAACTCAATAATAAATTAGCCTCTTTAATGCGTGTTGTTGAATCGGGCGATTATAAGCCCACTGCTGGGTCTTATAAAGTGTTTGATGAACTTAAGGCCGAATTAGCAGTAGAATTAAATCAACTAAACAAATTATTGTCTGATGCCAAAATGTAATGAATTATTCTTTTAAAATCTATTATTTATTATAATGGTTGTACCTTTGCAAAAATTTGTAAAGAACATGCACAGAAGTTATTTTATTATTTCATTTTTATTAATTCAAGTACTTTCTTTTTCTCAGGATACTACTACTAAAGAATTGCATGTAACTGGAAACATAGGTGTCACAAACAATGGAATTTCAATTATTCCTACTTTTTCTTTAAAGCAATCGGCATTTAATTTGAGTTATTCTTTATCTAGAGGAGGTAGATTTAGTATTGACCCTGATGTACGATTAACTTTCGATGGTAAAAAAGGAAGTGGAATTTTATGGTTTCGTTATAAATTAAAAACTAATGGAAATCTAAAATTGAATCTGGGTATTCATCCTGCTTATAATTTTGGGTTGCGCACCATAAGTGAAAATGGTAAAACATGGCAAATTACTCAAGCAAGACGATTTATTGCAACTGAATGGGTGCCTACCTATTTTGTTAACGAGCATTTACATTTGGGTCTTTATTATTTAAATGGACATGGCTTACAAGAGGATGGGCCCAAGAATATTCATTATGTAAATTTCATTACTGGTATTGATAAAGTACCATTAGGTGCTGGATATAGTTTTAATATTTCTCCACAGGTTTATTATTTAAAATCTGATAAAGAAGACGGTTATTATTTTACTTCTAATATAGTTTTCACTAAATCTAAGTCTCCTTTGGTTTTAATGTCAATGATCAATAAAGAAATTCGCTCCAATGTTACTGGTAGTGTTAATTTTGATTGGAATATTTCTGTTTTATATAATTTCAGAAATAAATTTAGAAGTTATAAATAATTTCTCTTTATTGATATAAGTTTCAATTTAAACACCCTATGAATAAACTTCATCATTTATTTGGCAAACTAGAAGCATATACTAAAGATTACTTGAAATATAATAAAAGTATTTCTCAAGGAAATGTAGGTTGGCATATAGTGCATAGTTGTTTAGTTATTGATAGTGTATGTGCCGCGGTTTTAAAATCGGATCCTTCCTCTTTTATTAAAAAATTTAGTCTTAAGGCCTCTCTAGTATTATGGTTCAATACATTTCCCAGAGGGAAAGCAAAAGCACCTTCTTTTACAATTCCTTCCAAAGAATTCACTCCTGATACTATTTTACAAAGTATTCAAAACGCTCGTGAAAGTGTAAAAGCGCTTTCAATGGCAGGGGAAAATCAATATTTTACCCATCCCATTTTTGGGCAGTTGCATACGGCCCAAACTTTTCAGTTTTTATCGGTACATACGCATCACCATTTGAAAATTATAAGAGATATTTTGAGGTAAATAAAAAAGCTCCAACGTTTTTGTTGAAGCTTTGTGAACTGGCTGGGACTCGAACCCAGGGCCCATACATTAAAAGTGTATTGCTCTACCAACTGAGCTACCAATTCTAACCGCCTTTTTTGAAGGAGTGCAAAAATAAGCATAAATAAAAACTATCCAAATAAAAGGGGGTATTTATTTTCCCCACTCAAAAGCCTTATAAGTCGTTCATCTTCAAATTAGAATTATATTTGTAGAAACTCTTAAAGATGTCCAATTTTAGTCACAAAATTGTGGTTATAACAGGTGGTTCTGATGGTATTGGAAAGGCTTTAGTAGCGCAGTTTTTAACATTAGGCGCTAAAGTGGCAACTTGCGGTAGAAATGAAAATAAATTAAATGCTTTAGTGAATGAATTTTCGTCTAATGCACTATTCATTTCCAAGGTTGATATTAGCCAGCAAAACGAATCAGATACTTTTATCAAGCAAGTCTTGGATAAATGGGGCAAAATAGACATTTTAATAAATAATGCAGGAATCTCTATGAGGGCACTTGTCTCTGAAGTTTCAGTTCAAACCCTTCAATCGGTCATGGATATTAATTTTTGGGGCACTGTTTATTGCACCAAAGCAGCTTTATCCTCTATTCAAGAAAATAAAGGAGTTATTGTAGGTGTGTCTTCTATTGCTGGTTATAGAGGGCTGCCAGGTAGAAGTGGATACTCTGCTTCTAAATTTGCACTCAATGGATGGTTAGAAGCTTTGAAAACTGAATTATATGGCTCAGGCACTCACGTGATGTGGGTTTGTCCTGGTTTTACTACTTCAAATATTAGAAATGCAGCACTTGATAAAAATGCAAAAGCTCAAGGTGAATCACCCATGGATGAGGGTTCTATGATGAGCGCTGAGGATTGTGCTACGCATATAATAAAAGCAATAGAGAAAAGAAAGCGAATTTTAATACTCACTTTTACAGGTAAGCGTACTGTTTTTATGAATAAGTATTTTCCAGCTTGGGCCGATAAATTAGTACATCGTTTTTTCTTTAAAGAGGGGGTATTGGTAAAGTAAAACATGCTAAAATAAAGCCAGGTTTTTCTAAAATATAAAAATAATTTTTTCGTTATTAATAGATGCCCATTATAACTTTAACATCCGATATTGGCCAAGAAGATTTTATTATTGGTGCACTGAAAGGGCAAATACTCTCTACCATTCCGGGCATGGGAATTGCCGATATCACTCATTATTTATCAAGCAAAAATTATCAGCAAGGAGCCTACATTTTCAATAATGCAGCAAAATATTATCCAGCAGGAACGCTACATTTTATTATGGTGAATTTTTTTCAATTTCCTAAAAGACATGCGTTACTTACTAAGTTTAACCAACAATATTTTATTACTCCTGACAATGGATTTTTAACCATGATGTTGGGAGGCAAGCCAAAAGAAATTATTAAAATTGATTTTAATCAGGCTAATACCTTTTTGGAAATTACACAGGAAATTTTTAAAGCTATTGCTGCATTTGTAAAAACAAATAAAATTTCTGATGCAGGAACCCTTATTGAACAAATAGAAGAAATATATCCAATGCAACCCACATTAGGGCCTAATTGGATGGAAGGACAAATTTTATTTATTGATCAGTTTGAAAATGTTGTAGTAAATATTCGTAAAGATGAATTTGAAGCACAAGCTCAAGGTAGAAGTTTTAAGATTGTCTTTACACGAAATGAAACAATAACCGAGTTAAGTAAACATTATGGCGAAGTGCCTATCTCCGATAAATTGGCTTGGTTTAATTCTGCAGGGTATTTGGAGATTGCAGTTCGTGGTGGAAATATGGCCGGTTTATTTGGATTAAGTAAGTATGATGAAAATCAAATGAATAAGCAGCGCCCCAATGATAATAAATGGTTTTTTCAGATGGTTAGGGTATTCTTTGAATAGTTCTCCTTTTGTTTTTTCTTTTGCCATTTTGGGGGTATTTTTGCCACCTCATTCATTATTAAAATAGTTTTCAAATGACATATGACGTAATCGTTATTGGTAGTGGTCCCGGTGGGTATCCAGCAGCAATTCGTGCTTCTCAATTAGGGCTAAAAGTAGCTATTGTAGAAAAGGAAAGTTTAGGAGGTGTTTGTTTAAACTGGGGTTGTATTCCTACAAAGGCATTATTAAAAAGTGCTCAAGTGTATGAATATTTAAAGCATAGTTCCAATTATGGTATTACAGCAACAGGGGTTCAGCACGACTTCAACTCAGTGATAAAACGTAGTCGTGGGGTTGCGGACAAAATGAGTAAAGGTGTTCAGTTTTTAATGAAGAAAAACAAGATTGAAGTCATCATGGGATATGGTAAAGTTTTGTCTAGAGGCAAAGTGGAAGTCAAAGATGCTGAAGGGAAAACACAAGTAGTGGACACTAAATATATCATCATTGCTACCGGGGGCCGAACTAGAGAACTTCCTCATTTGAAACAAGATGGTAAAAAAGTAATGGGTTATCGTGAGGCCATGGTATTGCCAACACAACCAAAGAGTATGATTATAGTGGGAAGTGGTGCAATAGGGGTGGAGTTTGCTTATGTATATAATAGCATGGGGACCAAAGTAACTATAGTTGAATTTTTACCAAGAATAGTACCAGTAGAAGATGAAGACATTTCAAGAGAATTAGAAAAACAATACAGAAAACAAGGTATAGAAATAATGACCAATGCTTCAGTAGAGTCAGTAGATACATCCTCCTCATTAGTAAAAGCAAAAGTGAAACAGCAAGACGGCTCCTTCATTACCTTGGAAGCAGAAGTAGTATTAAGTGCAGTAGGTGTGGTGGCTAATATTGAAAATATTGGATTAGAGCAAAATGGAATAAAGACCGACAAAGGCCGCATTATTGTAGATAAATTCCAACAAACAAGCATTGCAAGTATATATGCGATTGGAGATTGCTCTCCTGGTCAAGCTTTAGCACATGTAGCAGCAAAAGAAGGTATCAATGCGGCAGAACATATAGCCTATCAAGAAAAGAAACATAAACATCTTCCAGAAGCTATTGATTACAATAATATACCTGGTTGTACTTATTGCACTCCTGAAATTGCAAGTGTAGGCTACACTGAAAAAGCAGCTAAAGAAGCTGGTTATGAAGTAAAGGTGGGCAAGTTTCCATTTATGGCTAGTGGAAAAGCAAGTGCTGCTGGTGCTACTGAAGGTTTTGTAAAAGTTATTTTTGATGCAAAATATGGTGAATTCTTAGGTTGTCATATGATTGGAACGAATGTTACCGAAATGATAGCTGAAGCAGTAGTGGCTCGTAAATTAGAAACTACCTCACATGAATTATTAAATGCAATTCATCCACATCCTACCATGAGTGAAGGATTAAAAGAAGCAGTAGCAGCTGCTTATGGGGAAGCAATTGATATCTAACTTTTTTAATAAAATATACCAATGGCTCGTGATTCAAATTATTTGAGTGCGAGCCATTTTTAACAATAATGAAGTACGAAAAAGAAATTAACCGAAGAAAAACATTTGCTATTATCTCTCACCCAGATGCTGGTAAAACTACTTTAACTGAAAAGTTATTGCTTTTTGGTGGCGCTATTCAAACAGCAGGAGCTGTTAAAAGTAATAAGATAAAAAAACATGCCACGAGTGACTTCATGGAAATTGAACGTCAAAGAGGTATCTCGGTAGCTACTTCCGTGATGTCATTTGAGTATAACAATACCTTAATTAATTTATTGGATACACCCGGGCACAAGGATTTCGCAGAAGATACCTATAGAACATTAACAGCAGTAGACAGTGTCATCCTTGTCATTGATAGTGTAAATGGTGTGGAGGCGCAAACAAGAAGATTGATGGAAGTATGTAGTATGCGCACCACTCCAGTAATTGTATTTATCAATAAAATGGATAGAGATGGGAAAAGTAGATTTGATTTATTAGAAGAAATAGAAAATGAATTAAAAATTTCTTTACATCCTATGACCTGGCCTATTAATAGTGGTAAAGAATTTAAAGGCGTCTATAATTTACATGATAAAAATTTAAGACTTTTTGCAGCAAGTACAAAAGCCAGTGAGGAAGATATTGTAGCAATTGAGGATTTAAATAGTCCTTTATTAGAAGAAAAAATTGGAGAAAAAGACGCCACTGTCTTAAGAGAAGACGTTGAATTAATTGAGGGTGTTTATGGAGCGCTGCAACCTAATGACTATTTAGCAGGCAAAATTGCGCCTGTATTTTTTGGATCGGCTGTGAATAATTTTGGTGTCAAAGAAATGCTAGATACTTTTATTCAAATTGCACCTGTACCGAGAGATCGAGAAACTAGTGTAAGAACATTAGCAGTGGGAGAAGATAAGTTCAGTGGATTTGTATTTAAAATACATGCCAACTTAGATCCTAAACATCGAGATCGTATTGCTTTTATGCGTGTATGCAGTGGAAAATTTGAACGTAATAAATATTATAAACATGTTCGTTTGGACAAAGAACTGCGTTTTAGTAATCCCTACAGTTTTTTAGCGCGAAGTAAAGATGTTATTGAAGATGCTTATGCTGGTGATGTGGTAGGTTTATTTGATACAGGTAATTTTAAGATCGGAGATACTTTAACAGAGGGAGAAAAGTTTTATTTCACTGGAATTCCAACTTTTTCTCCAGAAATATTTAAGGAGCTTGTGAATAAGGATCCATTGAAAACCAAACAGCTAGAAAAAGGAATTACTCAATTAACCGATGAAGGTGTTGCTCAATTATTCACTCAATTTGGAGGGAATAAAAAAATTATTGGCTGTGTAGGTGAATTGCAATTTGAAGTGATACAATATCGTTTATTACAAGAATATGGAGCTGCTTGTGAATTTAGGCCTTTGCCTTTTTATAAAGCTTGTTGGTTAACATCAAACGATAAAAATAAATTGCAAGATTTTTTAAGATTTAAGCAACAAAATGCGGCTTTAGATAAAGATGAGGCACCTGTTTATCTTGCTCAAAGTGAATGGTTCTTGAATACAGAAATTACCAATAATCCAGATATTACATTTCATTTCACCAATGAAGTGAATAAATAAAATTGATCCAATTTATTATGAAGGCGAAAACATTAAAACAAAACAAAGTCAATATCATTACACTGGGTTGCAGTAAAAACCTGGTGGATAGCGAAATGTTAAGTGGCCAGTT
>CAZWTV010000062.1:0-10299 GCA_964637225.1 uncultured Sediminibacterium sp. | reverse complement strand
TGATTTAAATAATAGAATTTTTCCTGTATATCCTTTGTAGGCTTGTATTTACATTAAAAACCTAAAATTTAAGAAAAATTGAGGTGGAAAGAAATTAATAAAATTCTTAACTGAATTAAGCTTTCTGAAAGAAAAGACTATTGTCCTTGGACTCTAATAATGAAGAGCCTGTTAAATAGATATCTACTTGACGTGCGCATTCACGTCCTTCACTTATAGCCCAAACAACTAAAGATTGACCTCTTCGCATATCTCCAGCTGTAAATACCTTTGCTATATTAGTTTGAAATTGTTGCTCAGTTGCTTTTACATTTCCTCTTTCATCAAGCGTTACACCTAATTCATCAATGATGCCAGTGGGGTCGGGATGTAAAAATCCCATTGCAAGTAATGCCAATTCACATGGGATTTCTCTTTCAGTTCCTGCTTTCTCAATAAATTTAGAGGGTCTTCCATCCACACCCAAACTCCATTCTAGATCAACAATTTGTAAGGCTTTAAGATTTCCATTTTTATCACCAATAAAAGCTTTGGTAGATACAGCCCAAATTCTTTGAGCACCTTCTTCATGTGAAGTTGTGGTTTTTAATAAGATTGGATAAGTAGGCCAAGGCATATAATCGGCTCTTGTTTCTGGTGGCTTTGGCAATAATTCAAACTGTGTTACAGATTTTGCTTGATGTCTATTTGAAGTGCCTACACAATCGCTACCAGTATCGCCTCCACCAATGACTACTACATTTTTTTGAGTAGCAAGTATGTCTTCTTGTTCATTTTTTAAATTGCTGACTCTTTTATTTTGTTGCTTTAAAAACTCCATTGCATAATGTACACCTTTTAAGTTTCTACCAGGAATGCTCAAGTCTCTTGGTATAGTAGCACCTCCTGCAAGTACAATAGCATGAAAGTCGCGCATGATATCATTCACTCTAACATTCACGCCAACATTAGCATTGCAAATGAAATGAACACCTTCTTCTTCTAATAAACTAATGCGTCTTTCAACCACTGACTTTTCTAATTTAAAATCGGGTATACCAAAACGTAATAAACCTCCTGGTTTTGGATCACGCTCATATACTGTTACTTCGTGACCTGCATAGTTGAGCTGTGCCGCGGTAGCAAGTCCAGCTGGGCCTGATCCAATGATTGCTACTTTTTTCCCAGAACGAACTTTAGGTTTACGTGGTGTCACAAACCCTTTTTCAAAAGCAATTTCAATAATATTTTTTTCAATTTCTTCAATGGTAACAGCCGGTTGATTGATACCTAAAACACAAGCACTTTCACAAGGGGCTGGACATATTCTTCCAGTGAATTCAGGAAAATTATTAGTGGAAATTAATATTTCATAGGCATCTTTCCATTCTTTTCTGTAGACAGCGTCATTAAATTCAGGTATGATATTTCCTAAAGGACAACCACTATGACAAAAGGGTACACCACAATTCATACAACGTGCCGATTGTTCATTGAGTTTTTGTTCTGATAATAAACTCACAAATTCATTGTAATGCATTTTTCTTTCTTCTACTGTTAATTTAGAAGGAAGTTCTCTCGTAAATTCTTTAAATCCTGTTGGCTTACCCATGTTATTTTGTGCTAACTAATTTTAATTTTTGTTTTTCTAAAGCTTTTTTATATTCTGAAGGAAAAACTTTTACTATTTGTTTAACTTGATTTTCAAAATCGGCCAAAATAAATTTAGCGACAGTGCTACCGGTTTTATCAAAATGCGCAGAGATTAATTTTTTAAGTATTTTTTCATCTTCTTTATCTGGCACTTCTAATTGAACCATTTCTGTATTACACATGCTTTCAAAATTATTTTCAACATCATAAACATAGGCAATACCTCCACTCATACCTGCGCCAAAGTTTCTTCCTGTTTTACCTAAAATAACTGCAACACCTCCTGTCATATACTCACAGCCATGATCTCCAACACCTTCAACAACCACTGTTGCACCAGAATTACGAACAGCAAATCTCTCACCTGCTTTTCCTCTTATAAAACAACTACCACTCGTGGCTCCATATAAAGCCACATTACCAATGATAATATTTTCTTCTGCGATGTATTGTACTTTTTTATCAGGATAGACAATTAATTGAGCACCACTTAATCCTTTTCCAAAATAATCATTGGCATCGCCTTCTAACTCTAAAGTCAGTCCTCGGGTAGTAAAGGCACCAAAACTTTGGCCTGCAGTTCCTTTAAAATTAAAATGGATGGTGTCATCCATTAGACCCTCTGCTTTATGTACTTTAGTAATTTCGTTGGAAACTATAGTACCTGTCGTACGATCGGTATTTTTAATTGTAAAACTTGCTGTTACTTTTTTATTTTTTTCAATAGCAGGTTGTGCTACTTTTAGTAATTGCCAGTCCAATACTTCATTCATTAAATGGTCTTGTTGTTCTGATTGATATAATCCAATATTGGCCTCTGCAGGCTCTTTGTATAGTATATCACTTAAGTCTAAGTTTTTATATTTCCAATGATTGATATTTGATCGCATAGTCAAAGCATCTACTTGACCCACCATTTCATTCACAGTACGATATCCTAATTCAGCCATAATTTCACGGAGTTCTTGCGTTATGAATTCAAAAAATCTCACAACATGATCTGGATCACCTTTAAAGCGTTGGCGTAATTCAGGATCTTGTGTAGCCACCCCCACAGGACAGGTATTCATGTGACATTTACGCATCATAATACAACCTTCTACAATCAATGCTGCAGTGGCTACGCCCCATTCTTCAGCACCTAAAAGTGTTGCAATTGCAATATCACGTCCTGTTTTCATTTGCCCATCTGCTTGAACAACAACACGACTACGTAATTTATTTTTCACTAAGGTTTGGTGTGTTTCAGCCAATCCTAATTCCCAAGGTAAGCCAGCATGTTTAATAGAACTTAAGGGAGAGGCACCAGTTCCGCCATCAAATCCTGCAATTAAAACTACATCGGCTTTTGCTTTGGTAACTCCAGCGGCTATGGTACCCACACCTGCTTTAGAAACTAATTTTACATTAATTCTTGCAGCACGGTTGGCATTTTTTAAATCAAATATTAGTTGTGATAAATCTTCAATAGAATATATATCATGATGAGGAGGGGGAGAAATTAAACCAACACCTGGTGTAGCGTGTCTGGTTTTCCCAATCCAATCATCTACTTTATCACCTGGTAATTGTCCTCCTTCTCCAGGCTTGGCACCTTGCGCCATTTTTATTTGTAATTCCTCTGCTTCAGATAAATAATAACTAGTAACACCAAATCTTGCACTTGCTACTTGTTTAATTGCACTGCGCATAGAATCTCCATTAGGTAATTTTTGATAACGTATTTCATCTTCACCCCCTTCTCCTGTATTTGATTTTCCCCCTAAACGATTCATTGCTATAGCAAGAGTAGTATGCGCTTCCCAAGAAATTGATCCAAAAGACATAGCGCCTGTTGCAAAACGTTTGTAAATAAAAGAAGCAGGCTCTACTTCATTTATGGATATAGATGGTCGATTAGGTTTGAATTCAAATAAACTTCTTAATGTACAAGCTTTTTGAGTTTGATCATTGACGAGCTTTGAATATTTTTTAAAACTAGCATAATCATTCATTTTTGTAGAGTGTTGTAATAAATGAATGGTTTGAGGATTAAATAAATGAAATTCTCCACGACGTTTCCATTGGTATACACCGCCTTCTGTTAATCGATCTATGGGAGATGATTTTTTTGCAAATGCTAATTCGTGTTTCGCTAAAATTTCTTTGGCAATTTCATCCAATCCCATACCATCAATTCTTGAGGTAGCACCAGTAAAATGACGATTTACTACTTCTTTATTAATTCCAATTATTTCAAAAATTTGTGCCCCTTGATATGATTGTAAAGTAGAAATTCCCATTTTAGAGAACACTTTATACAAACCTTCATTCACCGCTTTTATATAATTTTTCTTTAATTTTTCGGTGTCATAATTGGTTTTAATTTTATCCTGCAATTTCATATCACGAATGGTAGAAAGTGCCATATAGGGATTAATAGCAGTAGCACCAAATCCAATTAAACAAGCATAATGATGAACTTCCCACACATCACCAGCTTCTACTATTATACCTACTTTACCTCTTAATCCTTTTCTAATTAAATGATGATGCACACTGGAACATGCGAGTAAAGTGGGAATGGCTGCATGTTCTGAATCAATTGAACGATCGGTTAAAACGATGACTTCAAATCCATCCTCAACCGCATCAACTGCATAACGACATAAACGATCTAATGCTTTTTTTAAAGAACCTTCTTTGCCATCTGCTCTAAAATAACATTGTAAAGTTTTAGCTTGGAATACGCCAGTATCAATACTTCTTATTTTTTCTAATTCATGATTATTTAAAATAGGATGTTTTAAGGCAACACAGTGACTAGCCATAGGGTCTTCAGTTAATAAATTACCTTGACTTCCAACAAAAGTAGCAAGAGACATTACCATTCTTTCACGAATTGGATCAATAGGTGGATTGGTTACTTGCGCAAATAATTGTTTAAAATAGCTAGATAGATGTTGTGGTTGATCACTCAATACTGCTAAAGGTGTATCGGTACCCATTGAACCAATTGGTTCTTTGCCATCAATGGCCATGGGAGCAATAATATTTTCTAAATCTTCTTTGGTATAACCAAAGGCTTTTTGGTATTTAAATATTTGATCATGTTCTAGATGCGTAAATTGAACTCTGGGTTCAGGTAATTCCTCCAATCGAATTTTATATTTATTCAACCAATCTCCATAAGGCTGTTGCGCACAAATATTTTGTTTTAAATCGGTATCGCTAATAATTTTTCCAGCTTCCATATCTACGACAAACATTTTGCCTGGTTGTAATCGACCTTTTTCAATGATCGTAGATGGATCGATAGGTAATACACCTGTTTCAGATGCCATAATTACTCTTTCGTCATTGGTTACACAATATCTAGAGGGCCTCAATCCATTTCTATCCAAAGTGGCACCTATTATTTTCCCATCAGTAAATGAAATCGAAGCAGGTCCATCCCATGGTTCCATAAAGGCGGCGTGAAATTCATAAAATGCTTTTTTCACTGGATCCATTAATTCATTGCCATCCCAAGCCTCGGGTAGGAGCATCATCATGACATGAGGTAAGGAACGTCCCGATAAAGTCAATAACTCAATTACGTTATCTAAGCAGGCCGAGTCTGATTGATTGGGTGTGATGACAGGTAATATCATCTCTAATTCTTCTTTTGAAAAATAAGGAGAAAAAAAACTTGTCTCGTTGGATCTAAGCCAATTCAAATTACCTTGTAAGGTATTTATTTCACCATTATGTGCAATGTATCTAAAGGGTTGTGCCAATTTCCAAGAAGGAAAAGTATTTGTAGCGAAACGAGAATGAACTAATCCAAAAGCAGATACTACTCTTTTGTCGCTCAAGTCGGGAAAGTATTCTCTTACTTGATGACTAGTTAATTGCCCTTTGTATACAATCACTTTATGTGAGAGGGAGGCCATATAAAAGCCAATCGCATCTTTTTTTATAGAATTATTGATAGTGTGAGTAGTGTAATTTTTTAATACAAAAAGTTTTCTTTCAAAATCTTCAGCATCTAATATATGATCAGGCTTCTTTAAAAATACTTGCTCCATGATAGGCTCCACGGATAATGCAGAAGGACCAATACTTTGTTTGCATACTGGCACTTTTCTATATCCTATTATCTCAATACCCAATTTTTCCGTAGCTCTTTCAAATATCTCTTTACATTCGTTAACAATGTGTGGATCGGAAGGGAAAAATATAAAACCCACACCATATTCATCAGGAGCAGGAAGGTGAATACCTTTATCCAATAATTCATCAAAGAAAAATTGATGCGGAATTTGAATCATAATCCCAGCACCATCACCTGTATTAATTTCGCAACCACAGGCTCCTCGATGTTCCATGTTTTCAAGAATAGTTAATCCATCAATTACATTTTGATTAGACTTTATACCCTTGATATTGGCAACAAATCCAATACCACATGCGTCGTGTTCAAAGCTAGGATCGTATAATCCTAATTGATCTTTTTTCATCATTTGATCCAGTTATTTATAGGGAAACCCTTTTAGGTAAGTGATTCATGGAAAATTACGAAAAATCAAGGATTAATAATATATGTATTACAAGAAATTTTCTAACTAGTTATATTCATTAAAAATTTAATGAAAAATAAATTAGAATCAATTAAATAACGAACGTTAGCAATTTTTTGAATAAAATTCTTGGGAAAAATTCAAGTACTATATTAAATGATATCACATCTTAAGGATTTACTAAACTTGGGCAGCTTAATTTTTGTTCCTTTGGGAAATATTCCGAATAATGAACTTCCAGACCCGCTCATGCTTGCATAAAGAGCACCTTCTTGGTATAAATAATTTTTTATTTCTTCTATCAAAGGGTGTGCTTTGAAAACAGGTAATTCAAAATCATTAATAAGTTCATTTTTCCAACTTTCAATAGGTTGTTGTATAATTTTGGAAATTGTTTTTTCTTTATTGCAAGGGGTTAATTGTTGAAATGCCCAAGCAGTTGAAATATGAATACCTGGATGTATTAAAACTATAGTATACTTACTTAAGTTTAAATCTATTGGCATCAGAACTTCTCCTCTTGAGCTTGCATGACAAGCTTTGTTATAAATAAAAAAAGGACAATCACTGCCTAATTTTAATGCATAGGCCAATAATTGGGAAGTAGATAATTTTAAATTAAATAATGTGTTTAAGATATTAAGAACAGTACTTCCATCTCCAGAGCCTCCGCCTAAACCGGCACCTATAGGAATATTTTTATGTAAGTGAATTTGAACTTTGGGTAATTGAGGAAAATCGGCTTTTAATACATGATAGGCTTTAACGCATAAATTATTTTCACTATCCCCAGGTATGGGTAAACCTGAATGTGAAAATTTCACATCATCATTAATATTTTTTTTAACAGAAGAAGTATTTTGAATGGTAATTTCTACAATATCATTCAAATGAACTGGGTAAAAAACTGTTTCTAGAGAGTGAAATCCATCTTTTCTTTTTTCTAAGATAGATAAACCTAAATTAATTTTGCAAGCAGAGAATTGAATCATTATTTATGATTTCTTTTGCGCATTTTTCTTATTGATTTCATCACGAATATCAATAGCGCGAATGTAATCTTCTTGTTCTAAGACTTCTTGTAATAATTTATTTAATTCAGCTAATGACATGCTAGATAAATCACTGGTGGCAGGAACATTAGGAGTGGTATTAGGACTAATACTTTTTTCTGTAGTTTCATTTTCTAATCCTGCTTGATCTAATATATTTGAATACACATAAATTGGACAGCCAAAACGAACGGCAAGTGCTAAGGCATCACTGGTTCGACTATCAATTTCAATGGTATCGTTAGCAGTATAGCAAACTAGTTTTGAATAAAAAATGCCTTCCTGTAAATCGCATATATATACTTCTTGCAATTGAATATCAAAAGCAGTCATAAAATTTTTCATTAAATCGTGCGTGAGTGGGCGGGAAGGGTGCATATTTTCCAAAGCCACGGCAATAGCTTGAGCTTCAAAACCACCAATTACAATGGGAAGCCTGCGAAGTCCATTTACTTCCCCCAAAATTACTGCATAGGAGTTAGATTGGGTGATGCTATGAGACAAAGCCACTATTTCAAGTTCAATTTTTTGCATATTGTTAATTACTGCCTAATGGCTATCCAAAGTTAAATAATTATGCTATGCGTTTGACTTCATTTTTAAAATTGCTGCAGTCAATGCAGGTACCACTTCAAAAGCATCTCCCACTACTCCGTAATCTGCAGCTTTAAAAAATGGGGCTTCAGGATCTTTATTAATTACCACAATTGTCTTACTTCTATTGACTCCTGCCAAATGTTGGATAGCTCCTGATATACCAATGGCAATGTATAAATTAGGTGCAATTTGAATACCTGTTTGCCCCACGTGCTCATGATGTGGTCTCCAATCTGCGTCTGAAACAGGTCTGCTACATGCAGTTGCGGCGCCCAGTGTTTTAGCGAGTTCTAATACAATACTCCAATTTTCTGGTCCTTTTAATCCACGTCCGCCACTAACCACCAAACTAGCTTCCGTTAAAGGAATTTCTCCTTCAATTTTATCCACTTTAGTAATTTTTATAGAAGGGGCAGGTATAGGAATATTTAATTCTTCCACTATAGCATTGTTATCATAAGATAAGATGCCAAAACTATTTTGATTGATAGCAATTACTTTAATGGGTGTATCTATTTGAATGGATGCAAAAGCTTTTCCAGAAAATACTGTTTTAGTTACTACAAAACCATTTTCCATTTGGGGTAAAGTGCAAGCACCAGTTACTAATCCCGCTTCTAATTTTACTGCTACAGCGGGTGCCAATGCCTTACCATTAATATTATGTGCAAATACTACAACAGTTGCATTACTATTTTTAGCAACTGTGGAGATAAGTTGAGCATGTACTTTTACATCTAGTGTGTTTAAAGATTCATTTTTTAGATGATATACTTTTTGGGCACCCTGTTTTCCCAACTCAGCAATATTATCTTGTACTGTTCCAATGATTAATGCAGCAGCATCACAACCCATTTGTTTAGCTATGGCTGCTCCATATGACATAGCTTCTAAAGAAGACTTTTTAATTTGTTGGTCGGCTTGATCTATATAAACTAATACCATAAAATAATTTTTAAATTCTTTTAAATAACTTTTGCTTCTTCTTTTAATAATCGAACTAGTTCGTCCATTGCAGAGGGGTCTACCAACTTTACACCAGATTTTGCAGGTGGCATATCAAATTTTTTCAAACTAGTCACAGCAGCAGCTTCAACAGCACTTACTACTTTTAAAGGTTTTGTCCTAGCGGCCATTATGCCTCTCATATTTGGTATTCTTTGCTCTGCCATACCTTTTTGACAACTAATAACAGCTGGTAAATTTACTTCGCAGGTTTCTTCTCCACCCTCGATTTCTCTTTTCACAGTTGCCAAATTTCCTATACAATCAAATTGATTAGCCAATGAAACGAAAGGAATATCCAATAATGCAGATAACATAGAGCCTATGGAGGCACTATTATAATCAATGGTTTCTTTACCTGTAAAAATGATATCATAATTACCTTCTTTGGCAATAGCAGCAATTTGCTTGGCAATGAATAAAGAGTCATTGCTATTACAATCAATTCTAATGGCTTCATCGCCACCTAATGCTAATGCTTTTCTTATAATAGGTTCAGCATCGGCATTGCCTACTGTAACTAAGTGAATCATTGTATTTGGATCTTTCTCTTTTAATTCAATAGCTTTCACCAAAGCATACCATTCATCATATGGGTTAATAATCCACTGCACTCCATTTTCATCGAACTTTGTATTACCTTCGGTGAAGGCAATTTTGGCTGTAGTATCGGGTGTTTTACTAATACAAACTAAAATTTTCATAAAAGCTAATTTTGTTATAATGTTAGTTGTTTATGCAACTAATGCAAATATAGGTTAAGATGCAACGAATAGAAAGAATTATTGAATTTTTAAATCAACAACCTAAGGATAACTTTTTAAGACATGCATTGGCAATGGAATATATAAAAATGGGGGAGGATGCCAAAGCTCAAGATTTACTTTTAGGGGTACTTACCGACTCGCCCGACTATATTGGATCTTATTATCATTTGGCAAAATGTTTCGAGAGAATGGATCAAAAAGAAAAGGCAATTATTTGGTATGAAAAAGGAATGGAAGCTGCCAAATTAGCCAAAGACAATCATGCCTATAATGAATTACAGGGTGCTTACGAGGATCTAGTCTACTAATCCATTCAAGTTTACAATAACCTTTGTGAAATTTTGTCATCAATGAGCTGAAAGAAATCTTCAGGTTTATAAGTTCTCCAAGCTTTTATTTCCATCAATTCAATGTATCGGTTTAATTTTCTTAATAAAAAATCGTGTTGAGATGCTTCATGTAAATTAATCAGTACAGCCCAGCCATTTTCTTCTGCTACTTCGTCGTATAATTCTTCATAATAATCTTTGTCTCCACTATGAAAATTAAAAACACTTTCTGCAATTAGTATAAATTTATAAATACTTTCTTCCATTAATTTGTCAAGCACTTCTCTTTTCAATTCCATGATATCATTTTCAATGGCATCATTCCATTCTCCAATCATTTCTATGATGGCAAATTTTGTATCATAATCAACAAAAA
>CAZWTV010000061.1:0-10446 GCA_964637225.1 uncultured Sediminibacterium sp. | reverse complement strand
TTTCTTTAGAAGCATTAAAATTATGATACCTATATTCTTTTTTATTAGAAAATTTATTTAAATTCATAGCCATATTCATTTACCAAAAATAATTTTATGAAAAAAATCTTTGTATGTTTCTTAGCTGCAGGCTCTTTACTGGCTTGTAAGAATGAAGAAAAGAAAACTGAAGTAGCTGAACAAAATTCCGCTACTATTGAACACATTTACAAACCCACCTACATTGACAATTTTAAAATGGGGGACCCTAAAAATGTTTTATTAGTAGAGAATTTCCACAAACAATTATTTGAGAAAAATTTTAAAGCTGCAGGAGAATTAATTTCAGATACAGTACATTTTAATAATGACGATGGATCTATTTTAAACGGAAAAGCAGCTGTATTAGATTTTATGGAAAAGAATTTTAGCGGTATTACTTTTAAGGATTATAAAATTTCAGCCATTATATCAGTGGTGGGTGATAATGGCCACCAATGGGTAGATGTATGGGATGAAGCTGAACTAGTGACACCCGATGGAAAATCTCAAAAATTGCAATGGGTGGATGCGTTTAGAATTGACAATGGAAAAATTGTTAATTTTCACGGTTATGTAAGACCTGTTAAATAAAAATGAGTTTTGTTATTTAATACTATAAAGGCCCCATGGGGCCTTTATTATTTACATTCTTATTTGTATTAGTTTATAATAATAAGCTATTGATTTTCAATTATACTTAGCATGATAACATGGTGTATGTAATAGGGTATCATTTTCACACCCTCTTTGATTCTATTTAATTTTAGATAACTTTGCCTTTTGATTTTTAGATATAATACAATCAATTACACTATTAATACAGAATTACATTATTTATTAGCAATACACCAAATGACACCGCAACAAATAGATCGAATTATTGAAATGGCTTGGGAAGATAAAACTCCTTTTGAAGCCATTGAATTTCAATTTGGACTCTTAGAAAAAGACGTTATTAAAATAATGAGATCGGAGTTGAAAAGAGATAGTTTTAATTTATGGCGTAAAAGAGTCAATAGTGGAATTAGCAAAAAACATTTACGTAAAAGAAGTGATAGCATCATTAAATTTAAATCCAATAGCCAAAGAATCATAACTCAAAATAAAATTAGTAAAAGATAATATTTTAATTTAGATAATGCATCATTCATAATGGGTGATTAACAATTAAATACTAAGAATGAATTTTAATTTACTATTTGAGAATCTTACCAATCCTGCTTTGCTATTCTTTTTTTTAGGCATTTTAGCCAGAATTTTTAAAAGCGATTTAGAAATTCCAGAAAATACTTCTAAGTTTATTTCTTTGTACTTATTATTTTCAATTGGATTTAAAGGGGGGCAAGAGCTTTCACATGGTAATATATCTTTAGAAATTATAACTTCAATGGTATTTGGTTTATTTATTTCAATTATAATTCCATTATATACATTTTTTATCCTAAAAAGAAAGTTATCAATATATGACAGTGGAGCTATTGCAGCTGCCTATGGTTCAGTAAGTGCAGTAACATTTGTAACTGCCTCAAATTATCTAGAATCTTTAAAGTTGGAATTACACGGACATATGGTTGCTGTGATGGCATTAATGGAATCTCCTGCCATTATTATGGGTTTAATATTAATTAACTTACACAACAAAGAAATTAAAATTAAAAAATCAAGTATTATTAATCATTCCTTTACCAATGGTAGTGTGTTTTTAATTATTGGGAGTTTAATAATAGGATACATTGCTTCAACTAAACAGGCAGAGGGAATTAAGCCTTTTACTACAGACATATATAAAGGGTTTTTAGCTATTTTTTTATTAGACATGGGACTTGTGAGTGGAAGTAAGTTGAAATCGTTCTTTCAATTTGGTTGGTTCCCCATTATTTTTTCTGTTGTAATACCTTTATTGAATGGTTTCATTTTTGCCTTTCTATCTCAGTTCATTACACATGATATATCTAATAGGTTCATATTTGCAGTTTTGGCTTCTTCTGCTTCTTATATTGCAGTACCTGCTGCAATGAAAATTAATGTTCCTAAAGCAAATCCCAGTTTATATTTACCTATGGCCTTGGCAATTACATTCCCTGTAAATATTACAATAGGTATGCCTCTTTATTTGTATGTAATTCAAAATTTTTCTTAGAATTTTATTCTGACTTATTACTTTTTTGATCAATAATTCTTAAGCCATATAAATAAAAAGAGGTAATGGCAAATATAAATCCTGATAGTACAATTAAGTGATTCATTGGCTTCTCAATTGTTAAGGACATTCGTATGAGTATAGTTGTAATAATGAAACTTGCATTTCTAAAAATTGTGAAGAAGGAGAAATGATATATAAATGAAATTAATAGAAGTAATACATCTATAAAAATCATAATAGTAAAAAAATCAGTGTAAAATACAGTATTTGGATTCGGATAGTTTTTATCAACACGAAGAGCAATGATCATCTCATTTGACCATTGAAATAAGGCACCAATACTTAGTATCAATAAAATAAATATCATTCCAATGGATACTAATTTTTTGATATTGATAAAGTTAGCTAGTTCATTAATTTTATCTTGTTTATTATTTTTCAAATAAATTTTATAGTAAATGATTGTTAATGCAAGCATTAAAATGGATGCTATTAAATCATATATCAAACTAATAAATTCGTGATTCGTAAGTAGAAAACTATTTTTAAAATTAATATCTGCAATATCATGAAAAAAACCTCGAAGCGTAATAAGTGTGATTACTTCAAATTGTTTACCAATGAATTCAGAAATTGATTTTGGAATAATAACCACTAATAATAACACTTCATAAAATAAAATGAAACTAAAAGGTGTATAAATTGCTTTTAAATAATTATGATGATAAACGCCAAAATAATTATAATTATTTCCCAAGTAAATTATAACTAAATGTATAAGGAACGAGAATACAGCTAAGCGAAGAATAATTATTTCAATATTGCGTATAACTGTCGCATTGAATAATTTATCAAAGTAGCGAGCACCAATATGAACTATTTTTTTCATTGCCATAGGCTTACTCATAAATACGTAGCATATTGCCAGAGAGTGCTGTTTTATACTGTTTCAGTGGGGTATTCGCTGGACCATTAGTAACTGTTCCTGATACACTAAATGTAGAACCGTGTCCTGAACAATAAAATCTATTATTGTTGGATTGATATTCAATTGTTACTTGTTGGTGCGTACAAAGTGAGCTAACTGCTATAAATTCATTAGAGAGAGTGCGAGCAACAATTATTTTAGTGGTATTCTCTATATAGTACCCTCCTGCAATATTTAGAGCATTGTAAGGAGCTAAAGTAATATTAATGGTGAAATCTACTTTCGTGGCTGTATTGTTTGAAGAATTGGAGGGGGAAGATGAATTGGAGGTGGTTGTATCTGATTTAGAGCATGCCCCTAAGCATCCAAAAATTAAGATGGAAGCAGCACTAGCACCTACTTGTTCTATAAAATCTTTTCTTTCCATACATTGTTTAATAGCATATCAAAAAAGCTAACTAAAGTAGTTAGTGTAACTACAACCAGAGGTGAAGTAAACTATTCAAATTCTAAATGACTTGTAAACTGTTCCCAATCTTGCATTTTGTGATGTTTACCTACTATAACGTCAAAATATAATTTTTGTTCATTGTATTGCTTGTTAAATGTAGCCATTTGCTTTACATATTAACAGAATTCTATATTTGAAAAATAAACGAAATTTTTCATACATTCTCTAATAAACTAACAATTAACTATTTGCATTAAATAGGATCCTAGTATGGTTCAATATCAAAAGGCAATAATGCTTGGAAAAATTGAGATATATTTTTTAGTAAGTTTACACATCAAAGATTTAAAAATAACTTATGAAAAAAATTACATTTAAAGTGGTTCTACTTTTTTTAGTAACCAATGTTTATTCACAAACCAATCCACTTTGGATGCGTTATCCAAGTATTTCTCCGGATGGGAAAAAGATTGCATTTGGATACAAAGGAGATATTTATGTGGTGGATGCAACAGGAGGTAATGCTGTTCCATTGACTATACATGAATCTCAAGATATGTTACCTGTTTGGAGTCATGATAGTAAAACTATTGCTTTTGCAAGCGATCGTTATGGCAATTTTGATATTTTTACAGTAGCAGCAACAGGAGGTACACCTACCAGAATTACTTTTAATTCTGCCAACGACTTTCCTTTTGATTTTTCTAATGATGATAAAAAAATAATTTTTGGAAGTGGAAGAAATGTTGCTTCCAATAATGTTCGTTTTTACAGTCCACGCCTTTTTCAAAATACATATGAAGTTGCTGCCACAGGAGGGAAGCCTATTTTAATTTCTTCTTCCGGTATGGATCATGCTCATTTTAATGCACAGGGTAATGCTTTAGTTTTTGAAGATAGAAAGGGTTACGAAGATCCTTGGCGCAAACACCATACCTCTTCAGTGACAAGAGATATTTGGATTATGGATATTACTAAAAAAGAGTATAAAAAAATTAGTAATTATGAAGGAGAAGATCGAGAACCTGTATTTGGTAATAATGATCAATTTGTGTACTATTTAAGTGAGAAAAAAGGTAATCAAAATATTTTTAGAATATCTATGGAGGGAGGAGCAGAAAAACAATTGACCAGTTTTAAAGATAATCCTGTTCGACATTTAAGTATTAGTAAAGCTAATGTTTTATGTTTTACGTATGATGGTGAGATATATACTTTAAAAGAAAATGAGAATCCGAAGAAAGTAAGCATTCAAATTTTAAATGAAAGCAGACAATCTATAGAAAAAAATGTTACTATTAATGGTAATATAAGTGAATTTTCTTTATCACCTAATGGTAAAGAAATTGCATTTGTATCAAGAGGAGAGGTTTTTGTTACAAGTGTAGAGGGCGCTCAAACTAAAAGAATTACTAATACACCACAGCAGGAAAGAATGGTTCAATGGTCTGCTGATGGCAAAAAATTAATTTATGCTGCAGAACGAAATGATAATTGGGATATTTATGTAACCAGTATTAGTAGAAAAGAAGAACCCTATTTTTATGCCTCTACTATCTTGAAAGAAGAAGCATTAATTAATAGTGAAGCGGAAGAATTTTTACCTAAATTTTCACCAGATGGAAAAGAAGTAGCTTATTTAGAAAATAGAAATAGTTTAAAAATATTAAATCTTGCCACTAAAAAAACGAGAACTCTTTTGCCAATGGGTCGCAATTTTAGTTATGCAGATGGTGATATAGATTTTAGTTGGAGTCCCGATAGTAAGTATATTATTACTTCGGATAATTATTTTGGATTCGGTGCAGCCCATGCTGCCATAATTTTAGCAGATGGCACAGGTAGCATAATGCATCCTATTAATAGTGGTTTTGGAGAAAATAGTCCAAACTGGGCAATAGACGGAAAGTTAATTACTTGGGAAAATAATAAAGAAGGAAGAAGATCTTTAGCTTATCAAGGAAGTAGAGAAGTAGATATTTACGGAGCATTCTTGGATCAAGCTAGTTATGATGAATTCAAATTATCAAAAGATGAATTTGCTTTATTCAAAGAACTCAACTCGAATAACAAAAAAGATTCAAATGCAAAAAAATGGTCTCCCAATTTTAATGATTTAGAAAGTAGAAAAGTTAAACTTACCATTAATAGTGCCTCTATTAGCGACTATGCGTTAAATAATGATGGAAGTAAAATTTATTATTTGGCTTCTTTTGAAAAAGGGTATGATTTATGGGTGAGTGATACAAGAACAAAAGAAACAAAAATTTTAGCAAAATTAGGGGCAAGTAGAAGTAGCATAGAAATATCAAAAGATGGTAAAACGGTCTTTGTTACCAATAATGGTTCATTACTTAAAATTGATGATGCTGGTAAATCAACACCTATTAATATTGCAGGTGAAATGGTTTTAAATGCTACTGAAGAGCGTGCATATATTTTTGATCATTGTTGGAGACAAGTAAAAGCAAAATTTTATGATCCAAAAATTCATGGTATTAATTGGAAAATGTATAAAGAAACGTATCAAAAATTCTTACCTCACATAAGTAATAATTATGATTTTCAAGAATTGTTAAGTGAATTATTAGGAGAATTGAATGCTTCACACACTGGAGGTAGATATTCGCCTCAAGCAATCAATCCAGATGCAACTGCTACATTAGGCTTATTGTATGATGAAACATATACTGGAAATGGATTAAAAGTGACTGAAGTTATAGAAGGTGGTCCTTTTAACAGAGCAGCTACTTCAATAAAACCAGGTGTCATAATTGAAAAAATAGATGGTGAATTAATAAGTGCTAACGATGATTGGGCTAAATTATTAAATAGAAAAACTGGAAAAAATATTTTAATTGCGGGTACCGACCCTACGACAAAATTATCTTTTGAAGAGTCTGTTAAACCTATATCATTTGCAGAAGAATCTAACTTAATGTATAAAAGATGGACTAATTTAATGTATGCCATGGTTGATAAATTAAGCAATGGCCAAGTGGGTTATGTTCATGTACAAGGTATGAATGATGGAAGTTATAGATCTGTTATTGATGATGTGATGGGAAGAAACAGAGATAAAAAAGCTTTAATTGTTGATACTAGATTTAATGGGGGTGGTTGGCTTCACAATGATTTAAATACATTGTTTAGCGGTAAAAGTTATTTACAATTTGCACCACAAGGAAATTTAGTTTCTGCAACTGAACCTATGGATCGATGGCAGAAACCAAGTTGTGTTTTAATGAGTGAAGGTAATTATAGCGATGCCTTTATTTTCCCATACATTTATAAAGATAATGGCATAGGAAAATTAATTGGAATGCCAGTACCAGGAACTGGAACTGCAGTATGGTGGGAGACACAAATAGATCCTACCATTGTATTTGGTATTCCAATGGTTGCCACTATTGGTAAGGAAAATAGACCTACTGAGAATTTACAATTAGAGCCAGATATCAAAGTGCCGTTAAAATATGAAGATTTTTTAAATGGTAAAGATGCACAACTAGAAGCCGCAGTTCTTGAAATGTTAAAAACTATTAAATCAAAGTAAACTAAGTGTTCATTCATAAAAAAGCAGGCCTAGGCCTGCTTTTTTTATTGAACAATTTAAGTATACACTTGTTATGTAGGAGTAATTTATAAGATATCTATGACAAAATCTGTCACTTTAATTTTTCCGCATCAACTATTTGAACAGCATCCTGCATTAGTTCAAAAAGAAACTGTATACTTAATTGAAGAAGACTTATTTTTTAAACAATATAATTTTCATAAACAAAAATTAGTATTGCATAGGGCTAGTATGAAATTTTATCAAGATTTTTTAACACAAAAAGGATATAAAGTAGAATATATTGATAGTCTTCAAAAAAATAGCGACATTAAAATATTAATCCAATCTTTTTCGAAATTAGGTATCAAAGAAATAAAAATTATTGAAGTCATAGATAATTGGTTAATGAAAAAAATAACTACTTCTTGTAAAAAAGAATGCATTTCATTAAAAGTATTTGACTCTCCAAATTTTATAAATACTACAAAAAGTGTTTCTGATTTTTTTAATAAAAAGAAAACTTATTTTCAAACCGATTTTTATATCTGGCAACGTAAACAAAGAAAAGTACTTCTAGATACAGAAGGAAAGCCAGTGGGTGGTAAGTGGACTTATGATTCAGATAATAGATCAAAGTTTCCTAAAAATGAGAAGGTCCCTTCATTATTTATTCCATCAGAAAATGTATATATGAATGAGGCTAAAAAGTATGTGAAAAAACATTTTCCCACAAATTATGGCCATATTGAATCACCTTACTTATTTGTAATTAATTTTAAAGATGCGAATACTTGGTTAGATGAATTTTTGAAAACAAGATTTGAAAAATTTGGAGTATATGAAGATGCTATTGTAAGTAAAGAAGCGGTTTTACATCATTCAGTATTAAGTCCTATGTTAAATATTGGTTTACTTACACCCTCACAAATTATTGATAGGGCTTTAAAAATTGGGAAACAAAAAAATATACCTTTAAATTCTTTAGAAGGTTTTATTAGACAAATAATAGGCTGGCGTGAATTTATTAAAATTGTATATGAAAGAGAAGGGACTAAGCAACGCACTACCAATTATTGGAAATTTACAAGAAAAATACCTTTGAATTTTTGGCATGGCACCACAGGTATTCCTCCCATAGATATTACCATTCAAAAAATATTAAAAACAGGGTATTGTCATCATATAGAACGTTTAATGGTTCTGGGAAATTTTATGATATTGTGTGAATTTGATCCCAATGAAGTATATAGGTGGTTTATGGAAATGTTCATAGACGCTTATGATTGGGTTATGGTACCCAATGTATATGGCATGACACAGTTTGCCGATGGCGGACTTATGACTACAAAGCCCTATATAAGTGGTAGTAATTACTTAATGAAAATGAGTGATTATGAAAAAGGAGGATGGCAAGGTATTTGGGATGGACTATTTTGGAGATTTATGCATGTGCATCGCAGCTTTTTTTTAAAGAATCCAAGATTAGGAATGTTAGTAGGCACTTTTGATAAAATGAGTGCAGAAAAAAAATTGACTCATTTAGAAAAAGCCAATAATTATTTAAAAAGTTTAGATAAAATAAATAGTAAGTAACCATTTTAATTTTTATAAGAATATTTTGAATATGCAAAACACCAATAAGGTATATTTTCCTACCCATTATGAACTTATAAAAGAAAGAATTACCCATATTAATCCTATAAAATATGCCAAAACAAGAAACTTTATTAATGGTCAAATAACTTATTTATCTCCTTATATTTCTAGAGGAGTAATTTCTACCAAGCAAATTTTAGATTCAATATTAAAAAAAGATATTCCACTTAGTTCCTCTGAAAAATTAATACAAGAATTAGCATGGCGAGAATATTATCAAAGAGTTTGGCAAGAAAAGCAAGATTTAATTTGGGAAGATTTAAAACAAAAACAATCAGATGTTGCACATAATATAATGATTTCAAATGTTCAAAATGCTAAGACTGGTATAGACATTATTGATAAAAATATTAAAAGTTTATATGAAATAGGATATGTACATAATCATATCAGAATGTATTTGGCAGCCATTGTATGTAATATAGGTAAAGCACATTGGAAGGAGCCTGCCAAATGGTTTTACTACCATTTATTAGATTCCGATATAGCAAGTAATAATTGTAGTTGGCAATGGGTGGCTGGCTGTTTTTCCAATAAAAAATATTATTGTAACCAAGAGAATATCAATAAGTATACCTTTTCTAGTCAAACAAATACTTTTTTAGATAAATCTTATGAAGCATTTGCGAATATGTCTATTCCTGAAGTATTAAGTGAAATAAATATATTGGAATTAAAAACCCTTTTACCTATAACTCCGCTGCCTGTAATGAATATTCATTTACCTACGCTCATTTATAACTCCTATAATTTAGATCCTTTATGGAGAAAGGATGAAAAAGTAAATAGAATATTATTATTAGAGCCATCTCATTTTAATAAATATCCTATTAATGATATTGTACTTCGGTTTATAATAAATTTATCTGCTAACATACCTGGCATTCAGGTTTTTGTAGGAGAAATACAAGATGTAATGAGCTTTTATAAACAAGCTCATTCCTATTCGAATGAAATAATCATTTCTAAGGAACATCCTTTATTTGAATATTATCCTGGAATAAAAGATACTAGAGATTGGATGTTCCCTGAAGTAACAGGTTATTATCCTTCTTTTTTTAATTTTTGGAATAAATGCCAAAAATTTTTGAAACATTAAATTATAAAAATTTGTAATTATTAGCTTTAGTAGGGGTATAACAGCTTTCTTTTTTTCCAAACAATTTATATCTATTTTTCGCAATTAATTGGTAGATAGCATCTCGTATACTTTTAGGTATTATTGAGCTAAATCTTAATATACGTGGCCAACCCGTAATTAGTTTAGCAATTTCTATTATTGCATTTGATTGATAAAATACCTCCTTGCCCTGAATGAAAATAACCGATGGGGTAGCATCATGAATATTAAATTTTTTCATTAAGTTTTTACCTGTGGCAGTTTGCTGAGCAACGAAATGTAAATTATTATATTTATCATGTTTTATTAAAAATGAAACAGTAGAGCTACATAAATTACAGATCCCATCAAATAAAATAATATTCATATGTATTTGAGTAACAATTACAAATTTATGACACCTTTCCTACTAAAATTGATTTATTTATAATAAGGATTGTAAATATTCTTTAATTTCAGACTCTTAAAACCTCAACAATGAAAAAAATTTTACATTTTATTTATTTTCTAATTTTAATTTCAATTTACTCAATTAATTTAAAAGCTCAATCTGGATATACATTAAAAA
>CAZWTV010000060.1:0-10448 GCA_964637225.1 uncultured Sediminibacterium sp. | reverse complement strand
CAATTCTTTCAATAAATCCATTGTAATTCTAATATCTAATTCACTCATAGGTTTTTTATCAATAGCACCTGTTTCATAGAATGGTAAATCTAAGAAATGATAATTAGTATCTTTTAATCCCACATATCTGCAGGTGGCTTTGGCCTCACATCTTCTAATCAAACCTTTGATAGCTCTTATTTCTGCAGTATCTAAATGAGTAGATTGTTTTTCAGCTAAAAATTGACGTGCATTAGATAAAATTTCTTGGCTCTTTTTATTGTCTATACCAAATAAATCTTCAAATCCAACTGCAAAATCTAAAAAGCGTGTTACAAATTCATCAGTGACAGCAATATTACCACTGGTTTGATATGCAACATGAACATCGTGTCCCTGCTCATGCAAACGCATAAAAGTGCCTCCCATACTAATGATATCATCATCGGGGTGGGGAGAAAAAATTAATACTTTTTTGGGATGTGGAGCACTACGCTCAGGATGAGCTGGAATAACAGCATTGGGCTTACCACCTGGCCAACCGGTAATGGTATCGCGCAACATATAAAAGACTTGTAAGTTTATATCGTAAACTGACTCTTTTAAAACTAATAAATCTGATAAACTATTTTCTTTATAGTCATTGGCTGTTAAACTAAGTACCGTTTTTCCTAATTTCAATGCAAGACCAATCACAGCTCTTTTAATGATTTGAGGAGTCCATTCGTTGGAGCCTGTTAACCAAGGTGCTTTATTTCGGGTTAGTTCTGAAGCAGCTAATTCATCAATTACAAAAGTGCAATCATCATGATTTTGTAATACACTGGCTGGAATTTTTTCAGTAACATCTCCTTCAACAGATTGTGCCACAATAGAGGCTTTATCACCCCAGGCTAACAAAACAATTTTTTTGGCTTTCATGATACTACTAATACCCACAGTGATAGCTTGTTTAGGTACTTTATTTAAATCCTGAAACTCATATGTATTTGCAATTCTAGTTTGTTGATCTAAGTGAACCACTCTTGTTTTTGAATGAAAACTAGAGCCAGGCTCATTGAAACCAATATGACCATTTTTTCCAATGCCTAGTATCTGTAAATCAATTCCTCCTGTTTTTTCTATAGTTTGTTCGTACGCTACACAACTTTCTTTTAAATTTTCTTTAGTCCATTCGCCATTCGGTAAGTGAATATTTTTTGGATCCATATCTACTAAATCAAATAAATGACGATGCATAAAGCACCAATAACTTTGATAAGCCAATTTTTCAATGGGGTAATATTCGTCAAGGTTTATTGTAATTACATTTTTAAAACTTAAGCCTTCTTCTTTATGTAATCTTACTAATTCTTTATACAATAATATGGGTGTGGTTCCTGTAGCCATTCCTAAAACACAGGGTAAATTTTTCGATTGTTTTTCTTTAATTAAAGCAGCAATTTGAGCAGCCACTGCCTGAGAACCTTCTGTAGGAGTTTTATAAATTTGAACAGGAATTTTTTCAAAAGACTCTAGCATAAAAATTATGTTTAATTATTCAACTTTCGAAATTTTGATCATATTAGTAGGTAAATGCAAGTGGACTGGAGTGCTTCCCGTATTTACTACTATATCATCTTTTTTTACAAATCCATTTTTCTTTAAAATTTGAATTTGATCTTTTATGATACTATCCAAACTTTCTTCTTTATTGTAATAGAATGCTTTTACGCCCCAGCTCAAACTTAATTGATTTACTAAGGATTTTTCTTTAGTAAAAATAAATAAAGGTGACTTAGGTCTAAAACTACTAAGCATAAATGCGGTATATCCACTTTGTGTCATTCCTACTAATGCTTGAGCATTACTATCATCAGATAATTGACAGCCACTATAACATAAGGCGTCACTTATGAAAGAAGGAGAGTGGGGTTGAGGTTTCAAGTCTTCAGAACGGTTATACTTATAACCATGTTCTTCCACTTCATTTATTATTTTACGCATTGTTTCTATTACTAAAACAGGAAACTGGCCAGTAGCCGTTTCTCCACTCAACATTACAGCATCTGCTCCTTCTATAACTGCATTGGCAACGTCAGTTATTTCACTACGATTGGGCTTCACTCTATCAATCATACTTTCCATCATTTGAGTAGCTACGATGACAGGTTTGGCACGATGTAAACACTTTCTAATTAATTCTTTTTGAATCAGAGGAATTTTTTCTACAGGAAGTTCAACGCCTAAATCTCCACGAGCAATCATGATGGCATCACTTGTATTTATAATATCTCTGATATTTGTTAACGCTTCAGGCATTTCAATTTTTGCAATAACTTTTGATTTACTCTTATGTTTTAATAAAATGTCTCTTAACATTTCAATATCAGCTACTCTTTTTACAAAACTTAAGGCTACCCAATCTAATTTTTGATTGATTATAAATTCAACGTCTTCTAAATCTTTTTCAGTGAGGGCGGGTAAAGAAATTTTGGTATCTGGAAGATTGATTCCTTTTTTAGATGATATGATACCTCCTAAAGTGACTTTTACTTTTACATCTCCATTTTTTTCTATACTATGTACTTTAACTTCAATTTTTCCATCATCTACCATAATTAAATTACCTACTACTACATCCTCAGATAGATTAGGGTAAGACACATAAATTTTTTTCATTGTCCCTAAGCATTTATCATTTGAAAATGTGAGTACATCTCCTTCTTTTACTTCTAAACGATTATTTTCAATTTCTCCCACCCTTAATTTAGGACCTTGTAAATCGCCAAGTATTGCAACATGACATCCTAATTCTTCATTGATCTTTCTAATGTTATCAATAATTATTTTCTTGTCTTCATGTGTTCCGTGTGAAAAATTCAATCTAAAAACATTTACACCTGCTATTACTAAGTTTTTTAATTGTTCATAAGTTGATGAAGCAGGACCAACCGTGGCTACTATTTTAGTTCTGTGATGGGGTTGTGTAAACTCTTTTTTATTCATTTTTTATGTAGGGGTTATTATTACGTTATATATGTTTAATTTGGCTCTAACTTGCTAATATTTTTACTATTCTGAGCCATTCTTCTGAAATTTTTTGCTTTGCTTTCACAGCATTGTCTAAAGGTGTATACTTCATTTTATTATCTTCAATACCCACCATGACGTTATGTGTTCCATTCAATAAGCATTCTACGGCATGATAACCCATTCTACTAGCAATTAATCGGTCTAAACAACTGGGTGAACCACCTCTTTGTATATGACCCAGTATACATACTCGTATGTCAGCATTGGGTAATTTTTCTTTTAAATAATTTCCCACTTGGGTACCGCCACCAAATTCATCTCCTTCTGCTACAACAATTAAATTCACTAATTTTTTTCTTTTTTCTTTTTCTGTTAGTGTATTAATCATGGCTTCCATATCTGTTTTAGATTCTGGAATTAATATATTTTCTGCACCAGTTGCAATACCACTATGCAGTGCTATATACCCAGCATCACGACCCATAACTTCAACTATAAAAAGACGATCATGGGCGTCGGCCGTATCTCTAATTTTATCAATGGCTTCCACGGCTGTATTAACGGCTGTATCAAATCCAATAGTGAAATCACTTCCTGCAATGTCTTTATCTATGGTTCCAGGGATGCCAATACAGGGAATATCAAATTCATGACTAAACTTTTGAGCACCTTTAAAACTTCCATCTCCTCCTATAACGACCATTCCATTGATACCTCTTTTCTTTAAATTTTCATAGGCAAGTTTTCTTCCTTCTGTTTCAAAAAAAGCGGCACTTCTTGCAGTTTTTAAAATAGTACCCCCTCTTTGTATAATATTGGCCACCGACTTTGATTGCATTTCAAAGATGTCATCTTCAATCATTCCATTGTAACCTCTGGTAACACCAAACACTTCAAGCCCATGGTAAACACTGGTTCTAACAACTGCTCTGATGGCGGCATTCATACCGGGGGCGTCTCCACCAGATGTTAAAACAGCTATTTTACTTACTTTTTTAGAAGACATATTATTCAATTGATCATTAATGTATTGATTTACAATATAAAACCAATACGATATAAAAGAAATCGAGTTACAAATTTAATCAATTGAGGTCAATTTTCCATCCAAAAGATGAACAGTTTTAGCAGGCTAACAGTTGTTAACTAAATTAATTTTTAAGGTGTATTTCGGCTTTATTTTCCTTCCAAATAAATTTCAGCCATCATACATCTTGTGCTGCCACCACCTACAGCCTCAATGGTTGGAATAGAGATAGGTAAAAGTGGATTTAATTTCTCTAAACTTTCTAATTGTGCTGGTTTTAAATTTTTAAAGGCCGTTTCAGATAAAACTAAATAGGGTTTTCCATTTTGATTGAATACTTGTAACATATTACCTGCAAAATTGTAAAGCTGATCATGACTTATCTCAATGATTTGTTTTTGAGTATTTAGTAAGCTTTCAACTAATTTTTGCTTTTCTATTTTATCAATAATGCTTTGCAAACATATTACTACATAACTATCGCTAATACACATCATAACATTAGTATGATAAATGGGTTGGCCTTTACTATCAATAGCTCTAAAACTAATGGGTTGAAAGTTCATTTGATAGCACCAATTTTTAAATACATCTTCATGTAATCTTTCAGATAAACAACCGTACGCTATTTTATTTTTATGATCTAAAACCATACTGCCAGTACCTTCTAAAAACTTTCCTTGGTTTTCCAAATAACTTAAATCTTTAATTTCCTTAATAATATAATTTGTCTGAAGAAAATCAATAACGGTGGATTTTCTCTCGGCTCTTCTATTGGGAGCATACATAGGATACAAACACAGTATACCAGTGCTATGTGTAGAAAACCAATTGTTTGGGAAAATGGAATCTGGAGTAGCGGGGTGTGGGGTATCTTGAATGACTATGACTTTGATATCATGGGCTCTTAATTTTTCAACCATCCTGTCAAATTCCGTAATGGCCAGTAGAGGAATGTTTTCTAATGAACAATTAGATTGAAAAAAATTATTGACAGCTGTCTGTTTATTATAATAAAATTGATAAGGTCTCACCATTAATATTTCCATAATTAATTTTTTTTAATGAGTTGATAAACTATAAAGCTTCTCTTTCTAAGGGCATACTCATACAATGAAAACCACCACGGGCTCTGGATAATTCTGAAGAAGGCATAAGTATAAGTGTATTGTTAATTTCTTCTGGTTGACGAAGTCCTTTTTCAAATTCTATTAATAAATCCTTAACATCTATTGTTTGGAAACCCTTGTTTTTAAAGGCTTCAATGGTTTTATCATTTCGATCATAACCCAAAACAACACCTTCTTTTAATGCAAGTAAATTACAAGAATCCGTCCACTGTTCTCTTGTATTATAGGGAAACTCATTATTTCCTGAGTAAATAAATGTGACATTATTTTTACATCCAAATTCTTCCTTACTTATTTTATTCAATAAGTCTTCAATATTATTAATAAGAGTAGGATTATTTTGTTTTGCTCTTTCATACTGCCAAATAGAGATATTTTCTTTGGGGGAGATAGGATCTATGGTTTCTTTTGAAAAGTTACCTAAGAGAACCCAAGTATCTTTTTTTACTTGAGTAAAAATGGTATCTAAGTGCATGTAGTCTCTTTTCTTAGGTATTTTAATAATACTAACTTTATTCACTAACTCTTTGTTAAATAAAATTTCAGTAAGCTGAAGAGCAGCAGTCATACTGGTTCTCTCACTTACGCCTATAAAAACATGTTCAGAGGATATCATCATAATATCACCCCCTTCTAAAGTTACTTTTTCTTCATTCTCTTTTTCATTGATAAGAGCAGTGGGTACTTTTTGTGAAAGCTCAATAATATGGGTACTACTATTTTTGAATAAGGGGTGATGATGAAATAAATATTTTGCAAATAATGCTTCTCTTCTTCTAGCTTGTTTGGCAGGTTTATTTAAGATTAAATGATCTTTTATAACTATACCAATATCTCTTGTGAAAATAAAATTAGGAATAGGTGGGAAAATGAGTTCATTATGTTTGTCTACACCAGATAAAAGAGTGGATGCTAGCAAAGTAGGAGTATAATTTTTAAGTGATTCTTGCAACGCATAACTACAACCTTCAAAAGCGGACACTGCTGCAATAAGCTCATTTTTAATAGGCGGCTCTTCTAAAATTTTTGCCAAAAGCCATTCAATTTCTAATACTTTTTCGGAAGCATAAAAATGAGGATGACCCGGTTTATAGAAAGCTCTATCAGATTTTGGATCATCAATGAGATGCAGGCCCATTTTCATTTTTGTAGGATCTAAAAAATAGAGTAGTAGTTTAATATAATAATCATATTCATTTTTGCGAATACTTTTTAGATGAACTATATCTTCAAATAACCAGTCTTGTGCTTTTGAAGGGATGACTTTGCCTAAGCCCTTATCTGGGCTATGTACTAATAACCTTTTCAATGTTCCAATTTCAGATTGAACATTTAATATATCGTGTGGCATAAATTATAATTTTAAATACAAATAATTCAACCCCAAAAACCTTTAAAAATTTATTTTAAGGGATGAGGTATTTTTAAAAAAGTAAGAAAAGTGAATATGAGTTAGTGATCAGGCATAGAATTTAACCCTGCATATATCCATGCAAAATGATAAGGATTTTTACAATAAGGGTAAAGCGTATTCACCTTACAAATTTAAATGAATTTATTTGCTCTCTAGTATTAATAAATCGTTAAAAGCTATTTCATATTCTTTATTCATAGATGTAATTAGTGCATTTTTATCGTGATAGCTTTTTTCTATTAATTTCATTTTAGCCGGGTCGGCATAAGTGGCTGGGTTTGACATTTCTAATTCAATAGCTTCTTTTTCAGCAATTAAGGTTTCGATATTTTTTTCTAGTTGTGCTATTGCTTTTTGAATTTTTTGAATTTGCTTTTGAATATCTTTTTGTACAGGTGCTTGTTTCAATTCTTCTGCCACGGGTATCACTTGTTTGTCAATCTTTTCTGAAGTAGGGCCAGCAGCTTTTGTATTTTGTTGTAAAGTAGCTTTTTGTTTGGCCATTCTCTCTTTCCAAGCCACCCATTCATTATAATTACCCTTAAATTCTATAATTTTTTCATCCTCAATTTCCCAAATTTTATTGGCTGTTTTTGAAATGAAATAACGATCGTGACTTACTAGAATAATAGAACCATCATATTTAGTGAGTGCTTCTGCTAATAATTCAACAGTTAGCATGTCCAGGTGGTTTGTAGGTTCATCTAACATTAAGAAATTGGCTTTGCTAATTATAGTTTTAGTAAGTGCCACTCTTGCTTTTTCACCTCCACTAAGTATTTTAATTTTTTTATCAATATCATCTCCTCCAAATAAAAAACACCCTAATAATGCTCTTAGTTCCAATTCAGTATGTTTTGACCCACATTCTTGCACTTCTTTTAAAATTGTATTATTGAGATTTAAAGATTCTAATTGGTGTTGAGCATAAAAACTTTCTTCCACATTATGGCCCCAAACTCTTTCACCTTCAAATTTTTCCATACCAGCTACAATTCTTAAAAGGGTAGACTTTCCTTTTCCATTAGCACCAATAAGAGCAATTTTATCACCTCTTTCAATTTCGGCATAAGCATTGTTTAAAATTTCAACATTAGGAAATCTTTTATGAATTCCTTTTAAGTCAACCAGTACCTTACCTGGAGTTTTGTCTACTGCAAAATTAATTCTAATATTGGGTCTTTCGATTTTAACATCTTCAATGACTTCTAATTTATCTAATCGTTTTTGAATGGATTGTGCTTGTGCCGCTTTAGAAGCTTTGGCTTTGAACCTTTCAATAAATCTTTCTTGTTGTCTTATATAATCTTGCTGATTTTCAAATGCACGTTGTTGAATTTCTATTCTTTGTTCTTTTTCAATTTCATAATGTTCATAATCGCCTGTATAAAAATGTAACTGTTGTTGGTATACCTCAACTATTTTATTTACCATTTTATTCAAAAAATATTTATCGTGACTAACAATTACAACACTGCCCTTATAGTGTAATAAATATTTTTCTAGCCATTCAATGCTAGGTAAATCTAAGTGGTTCGTAGGTTCGTCTAGTAATAATACATCAGGTTGTTGTAAAATCATTTTTGCAAGTAAAACACGCATTCTCCATCCACCACTAAATTCTTTATACGGACGCGTTAAATCTTTAATAGCAAAACCTAATCCATGTAAAACTTCTTCTGCTTTATGATGAATATTATAGCCATCTAATAAATCTATTTCATGTAAAGCATCGGTATATCTTATAAGTAAATCGTTGTCCTCTGCATTGGCTTCTAGAGCTTTTCCTAATGCTTCAACCTCTTTTTCTAATTGGCGAACTCTTTCAAAGGCACCCAGGGCCACTTCTGTTATAGATTCATTGGTGTCAAAACTTAGTAGGTCTTGGTGTAAATACCCCAAAGTGGTATCTCTGCCTTTTTCAACGCATCCTTTACTAGGAGTAAGTTGGCCCACCAATATTTTTAAGAGGGTAGACTTTCCAGTGCCATTATATCCAATGAGGCCAATGCGTTCACCAGGTTGAATAGACCAATTTGCATCACTCACAATAACCCTTGCCCCATATTCAAAAGTTACATTTTGTAAACCTATTAGCATATTTTTAATTTCAGAGTGCAAAGTTAACAAGTTGTAGACTTTATTTATGCTTAATTTTGAAAAAAAAGAGCTTATGAAATTTTATTTAGTGATATTTTTTGGTTTTTTAATGGTTCAATGTACCCAAGAAAAAAGTAATAAGCAACCTCAAGATCTATGGGAATTTAAAGCCCAACATAATCAGATTAATTTTGATAAAGCTTGCATGCCTTTAATTATGCAGTATCAAGAATTATTGAAAGGGCTTTCTACAAATGATACCACCAACCTATTTCAGGCTGCTAAAAATTTAGTTCAATTAATTGATTCTTTTCCTGTTGCCACTATAACTTTTAAAGACAGTGTATTGAATAATCAAATATATCAGTCACTGCAAAATATGAATGCCGAGTTACAAGGAGTATTAGCAGAGCAAAGTAGGGAAGACATGCAAAAAGACTTACATATGCTATCTATTCAGTTTCTGAATGTATTAGCATTGACTGGCTTTAAGGAAAAAAATATTTATATATTTAATGTAGATGATGAAAACCTAGAAGATGGGCTTATATGGTTTGGATGGAATAAAAAATCAATAGATCCATATCATCCAAAAAATAAAAAAGAGATTATTGCGAGTCAATTCTTACAAGAATAAGTTTACTTTAAGGACTCAATTTTTTTTGTTCAAATATTATCATAGCATTCATGGTCAAAGTAGATGTAATATAAATTTCTTGTCTACTACTTCCATCTTTGACTACCATTAATGCAGTATTGGGGGGAACTAATCCTAAATTTTGAGCCACTATAATAATTTCATGAGTGGGAGATTCGCTGGAAAAATTAATGTCAAAATGAGTGCTTTTGTAACTTAAACGTCTATTATCTAACAATAATTTTTTATTATCGAAGATCATAATGGTGTCATTGTCTATAGTTCCATTGTCGTAAAGGTCAATGCTAATACTAGGGCTATTTACAAAAACTTGTTTCACTAATTTATTTTCTCTTCCTACTAATACCCAAGGAAGAATTTGTCCTGATGATTTATTGCTATTATTTGTACTTACATTATTCTCTATTTTATTATTTTCATTATTGTTATTCGCAAAATTGTTATTGGGAATTGTATTTTGAGTAAGGGTATTTTTGTTTGCTACACTTGTAGCATCTGTATTTTGAGTAGTATTTAAAATAGTTTTATTTTCTTTGTTATCTAATTTTGGTTTGTTAGGTTTTGATTTATTTTCTTTCGTAAGAGCAAAATTTTCAATTAATTTTTTAGGATTATATTGTTTAGAATCATATTGTTTTGTAATGGGAATTTCTTTTTCTAAATAAACTTTTCCGCCCCCACAATCACTTTTTAAAGTTTCATTAGTGGCAGTGTAAGTACCCTCTAAAATTTCACGACCTTTTAGAGCCTTATAGGTTAAAAAATTTGTCATCAAACAAGCCTGAAAATTTCCTATTAATTTAATTCTATCAAATTTTGTTTCAGTAATACTTACTTGTTGTGTATTCTCAGAATGAATTCCAGTTGCCAAGGCAGCAGCTGTAAAACTATTGGATATGATAGAATAGGTTTTGCCACTTAAACTGTGGTCAGGAGCTTCTTTTATGACTATTTCATAGCTAATAACTTTTCCATCAAGATCGCTATTGGGAGTAAAAAAACCTTTCCATTTTCCACTTAGATCTTGGCTAGTAACTATGCTGGGCATAGATATTATTAGAATAAAACAGAGTAACTGGCGCATATTACAAAGCTATGTATAAAATATGAACCGCATTTCTTAGC
>CAZWTV010000059.1:0-10594 GCA_964637225.1 uncultured Sediminibacterium sp. | reverse complement strand
AATGCCCATAATAATTTATTTGAAGAAGTAGCTAAATTTAGAGCTGCAAGAAAAATGTGGGCCACCCTAATGAAAGATTTGGGTGCCAGCGATGAAAAAGCACTCATGCTTCGATTTCACACACAAACAGGTGGAGCCACTTTAACAGCACAACAGCCTTTAAATAATATTAGTAGAGTTACCGTTCAAACCATTGCAGCCGTTTTAGGGGGTACACAAAGTTTACATACCAATGGTTTTGATGAAGCGTTGGGTTTACCTACCGAAGAAGCTGCAAGTATTGCATTAAGAACTCAACAAATTGTGGCTTATGAATCGGGAATTAGCGATACCGCCGATCCTTTAGCTGGATCTTACTTTATTGAAAACCTCACCCGTGAAGTAGAAGAAAAAGCAATAGCTATTATGCATGAAATAGATGAGATGGGTGGTGCCGTAAGTGCTATTGAGAATGGTTTCATGCAAAATAAAATTGCAGAAAGCGCCTTTGCCTACCAAAAATCTATAGAA
This sequence comes from uncultured Sediminibacterium sp., assembly GCA_964637225.1. Lineage (GTDB taxonomy): Bacteria > Bacteroidota > Bacteroidia > Chitinophagales > Chitinophagaceae > Sediminibacterium. The sequence continues at coordinate 10,084 of CAZWTV010000059.1, read as the reverse complement.
TCTAAAGAAAAAATAATTGTAGGGGTAAATCAGTTTGAATCTACATCCACCTCTAATATACCGGTATTTCAAATTGATGAAAGTATAAGAACTCATCAAATTGAAAAACTAAAAGCTTTAAAAAATAATAGAGACAATTCAAAAGTAACGCTTTGTTTAGAGGCTATAAAAAAGGCGGCTGCAGGTACTGAAAATATAATGCCTTTAGTTATTGAAGCAGTAGAAAACCACTGTACCTTAGGTGAAATAGCCGATGTATTAAGAACTGTGTTTGGAGAATATCAATCCTAAATTTTAAACTTAAATTTTCATTTCAAATAAAATAAATAGAATGCGTAAAATTTTACTTTTTGTAACAGTGCTTGTTACATTTTGTGTTGAAGCACAAGAGTTGCCTAAGAATTATACTTCCTTATTAAAGGAAGTTGAACCTTCTTTAATTACTTGGAGAAGACATTTTCACGAGTTTCCTGAATTATCAAATAGAGAAGTAAATACAGGAAAATATATTGCTGATTTTTTAAAAACATTACCCAATGTTGAAGTGCGTTACCCCGTTGCGAAAACTGGAGTCGTTGCTGTATTAAAAGGAGGTAAACCAGGATCAGTAATTGCCCTTAGAGCAGATATAGATGCTTTGCCAGTATATGAAAGAAGCACTCTACCCTTTGCTTCAAAAGTAAGCACTGAGTACAATGGTCAAAAAGTAAGTGTAATGCATGCTTGCGGCCACGATTCACATACAGCTATGTTAATGGCCACTGCAAAAATTTTAAGTGCCATGCAAAAAGAAGTACCTGGTACTATTGTATTTTTATTTCAACCTGCAGAAGAAGGTCCGCCGGCAAGTGAAGAAGGTGGAGCTCCATTAATGATAAAAGAAGGCGCTTTAGACAATCCAAAAGTAGAAGCAGTTTTTGGAATTCATATTTCATCTCAAACCCCAGTAGGAACCATTAAATACAAATCAGGAGCTTTTATGGCTTCCTCTGATTGGTTTACAATTAAAGTTAATGGAAAAGGTAGTCATGGTTCACAACCCTGGGGTGGTGTAGATCCTATTGCTGCAAGTGCACAAATTATTGAAGGACTTCAACATATTGTATCTCGTCAAATGGACTTAACTAAAGCCCCACTGGTAATTACAGTTGGTACTATCAATAGTGGTGTTCGTTCCAATATCATACCTGAGACTGCAGAGATGACAGGTACTATTAGAACTTTAGATAGTAAAATGCAAGAAGAAGTGCATCAAAAAATAAAACATACAGCACAAACTATAGCTCAAAGTACAGGCGCTACTGCTGATGTCACTATTGATACTAAAACATTAGTAACTTTTAACGATCCAGCGCTTGTGAAAAAAACTTTACCTTCTTTAATGAAAGCAGCTGGAGATGAAAATGTTTCTGAATCAACCTGGGTAACAGGTGCTGAAGACTTTTCTTTTTATGCTGCCAAAGCACCAAGTTTCTTTTTTAATGTAGGTGGTTTGCCCAAAGGAACGGATCCTAAAAAAGCAGCTCCACATCATACACCCGATTTTTATTTAGATGAATCTGGTTTTATTGTGGGAGTGAAAGCTTTCTGCCAAATAGTGTTTGATTATGGAAAAACTAAATAAATAATTTTAAAGCTAACTAATTTCTAGCTCCAAATAATAAACTTCCTATTCTAACAAGGGTACTACCCTTTTCAATAGCTATGGTATAATCACCACTCATGCCCATACTAAGAGTGTTGAAATGTGTATTATTTATGATAGAGGCAGTTTGATCGTAAATAGATTTTAAAGTACTAAACTCTTTTTCGATTAGCGCTGTATTCTCAGTGAAACTTGCCATACCCATTAGTCCTTGAATGACTACGTTTTTATATTGTGAGCGTCTTTCACTGGTTATAAATTCCTGTAAACTTTGGGTATCAAATCCAAATTTGGTTTGTTCACTAGCAATATGTACTTGAAGTAAACAAGGTATCTGTCTATTATGTTTATGAGCTTGTTTATTAATTTCAGCTAATAATTTTTCAGAATCTACTCCATGAATTAAATGTACAAAAGGGGCAATGTATTTTACTTTATTAGATTGTAAATGCCCTATAAAATGCCATTGAATATCGGAAGGAAGTGCAGTATGTTTATCAACTAATTCTTGAACATAGTTTTCGCCAAAGTTTCTTTGCCCTAAAGCATATAATGTTTGTATGTCTTCTAGCGGTTTAGTTTTACTAACAGCCACCAATGTTACATTCGATTGTTCTAGTTGATCTTTAATTCGATGATAAGCTTCAATGTGAACAGACATAAATTATTTGGTTATATTTCTACCAATCACCATTTTTTGAATCTCACTAGTGCCTTCATAAATTTGAGTAATTTTTGCATCACGCATTAATCTTTCTACATGATATTCTTTAACAAATCCATAACCACCGTGCACTTGCACTGCTTCTGTCGTGACCCACATTGCAGTATCACTTGCATGTAATTTTGCCATTGCAGCAGCAGTAGTATAATCTAATCCATTGTCTTTTTCCCAAGCAGCATGATAACAAAGTAATCTGGCTGTTTGAATTCTTGTTGCCATTTCAGCTAATTTAAATTGTATGGCTTGATGTTCATGAATAGGCTTACCAAAAGATTGTCTTTGTTTACTATAAGCTAGTGCTAACTCATAAGCACCACTCGCTATCCCCAAAGCTTGAGCAGCAATACCAATTCTTCCCCCATTTAAAGTTTTCATCGCAAATGAAAAACCAAATCCGTCTGCTCCAATTCTATTTTCTTTAGGCACTTTCACATCCATAAAAGAAATGGCATGTGTATCACTTCCTCTAATTCCTAATTTATTTTCTTTTGCACCCACTGTAACACCGGGGGTATTTTTTTCTACAATAAATGCATTTATACCTTTAGGGCCTTTAGATGCATCTGTTTGTGCCATTACTAAATATACGGAGGCGGTGGATCCGTTGGTGATCCAATTTTTCACTCCGTTTAATAAATAATAATCCCCTTTATCAACAGCTGTAGTGTGTTGATGAGTTGCATCACTTCCCGCCTCGGGCTCACTCAATAAAAAAGCACCAATATATAATGCTCCCTCTTTTTTACCTTGGGCTAAAGGTGTTAAATATTTTTTCTTTTGCTCTTCGTTGGCATAATGTTCCAAACCCCAACATACCAAACTATTATTAACACTCATAGCAACGGAAACACTAGCATCTACTTTACTAATTTCCTCCATAGCAATTACATAGCTAATAGTATCCATACCAGCGCCACCATATTCTATAGAAGACATCATACCTAAAAAACCTAAATCGGCTAGTTGCTCCATTTGCTCTTTAGGAAACTTTTGAAGTTCATCTCTTTCAATAACGCCAGGTAAACATTGTTGTTGTGCAAATTCACGTGCAGCTTTTTGAATCATTAGCTGCTCCTCTGTTATTTTGAAATCCATACCTTTTTAAAATTTGACACAAAAATACACTAACAATTGTTAGTGTGATAATTTATTTTGTATTAATTGGAATAAAACTGACTTGTCATTCTCATTCATGGTCTTAGTACTATCGGCCCTGAAATGGCGTTTGAATGCCAGTATCGCTGCAGCAGTATCTTTTACATCATAACCCACCATGGCTAAGGCATAAGGAATAGGTATAGATTCTGGTAAAGTATATTTCGAACTTGGCTCAAACCATATCCCAAAACCATTTTGAGCTAATAGATTCCATGGAAATTGAATATTGGGATCCACTTTTCTAGTAGGTGCAATATCGCCATGGCCTATAAAATTGGCATCGGGTATTTTATAGTTCTGTTTAAGTTGAGCCAATAGCAATAGTAAACTTTTTATTTGAGCACTATCAAATGGCTCAAACCCATTATTATCTAATTCAATACCAATTGAACTTGAATTGAGGTCGATAGTATTACCCCATTTTGAAATACCGCCATGCCAGGCTCTCATATAATCATTTAACATATGGTGTATGGTACCATCTTTACAAATTACATAATGAGCACTTACTTTAGTTCTTTCTAATGTGAAGGTTTTTAAAGTTTGTTCACATGAATTTTGAGCAGTATGATGTATCACTACAAAATTTGGCTTACGTAAATCAAAATTAGTCGTACCCACCCAGGAAGTAGCTTTAGGTAATGTTTCTATTGTTTGAATACTGGGATCTTCTTTCATTAATTTAACAAGCACCTTAGTTTGTTTTTTATAAAACTGATTAGTTTTGGCATAAGGTAATCGAGTACAAGCTATCATAAAAAATATAGCAATACATCCTATCATGAAACCTACTTTTTTCATATGCTCCTTATTATTTGAATTATTCATTTTGTTTTTTCACTATACTTGGCTCTTGCTGACTAAGACAATGGAAACTACCTAAACCCCAAATAATATCGGTAGAGTCGATACCCACTACTTCCCTTGTGGAAAAACAAGATTGTATAATTTGCATGGCCTTGTCATCTTGTGCACATTGAAAAGTGGGTACTATAATATGTCCATTACTAATATAAAAATTAGCATAAGAGGCAGGTAAACTTTGTCCTTCATAAATTACCTCAGAAGGCATGGGTAATTCAATAATATTTAATGGCTTACCATTTATTAAGCGCATTTGTTTTAATTCTTTCAAATTTTGTTGTAAAATTTCATAGTTGGCTGAAAGAACATTACTTTCTACCACAGTAATAACTGTGTCTTCATTAACAAAACGCACCGTATCATCAATATGTCCATCCGTATCATCCCCTACAATTCCATCGCTTACCCAAAGTACTTGATCAATACCATAATAATCACTCAAATATTTTTCAATTTGATTTTGATTTAGGTGTGGATTTCTATTGGGATTTAATAAACAAGATTTGGAAGTCATTAAAGTACCCGCGCCATTAAAATCAACAGAACCACCTTCCATAATGATGTCAGGATAAAATACTGGCAAACCTAGAACTTCTGCAATGCGGGTGGGAATCACATCATCTAAATCATAAGGTGGATACTTCCCACCCCAAGCATTAATGTTCCAATCCACTATAGCTTTTGGTTGATGTTCATTCTCTCTTATTAAAAAAGCAGGGCCATGATCTCTACACCAAGCATCATTGGTAGGATGCAAATAGAATTGAACACGTTCTAAATTAACTCCTGCTAATTGAAGCATTCTTTGTGCAGAATTTCTCATTTTCTCATCTACTACATTTATACAAACTCTTTCTGTTAAAGAAACAATTTTTATAAACTCGGTATAAGAAGGATATATACTAGCAATTTTCCCTGGCCAACTTTCTTCTTTATGGGGCCAACTTAACCAAATGGCATCATGGGGAGCAAATTCTGCTGGAAAAGAATATCCTAAAGACTTAGGAGTAGCATTTATGATTTCATTATTCTGTTTGCTCATCAATATATCTTTGGGTGATAGGCCTATAGGAATCTATTCTTCTATCGCGTAAAAAAGGCCAGTGCGTTCTATAACTATCCGATTTTGTAGTATCAATATCCACTACTGCCACTTCTTCTTTGTCATGTGAAGCTTCAAATAATAAACTACCAAAGGGATTACTCACAAAGCTCCCCCCCCAAAATTTCATTAGTCCATTTTGTTCTAATCCCACCCTATTCACACTTATCACAGGAACTCCATTGGCAACTGCATGACTCCTTTGAATAGTTTGCCAAGCATTGTATTGTTCTTTATTGGTGGCTTCATCCTGTGCAGTAGCCCATCCAATGGCAGTAGGGTAAAATAACATTTCAGCACCCATTAAACTTGTAATTCTAGCAGCTTCTGGATACCATTGATCCCAACAAATTAGAACACCAATAGTAGCAAATTTTGTTTTGAAAACTTTATATCCTAAATCACCTGGTGTAAAATAAAATTTTTCATAATATGCTGGATCATCGGGGATATGCATTTTACGATACTTACCTAAATAAGATCCGTCAGCATCTAAAACTGCAGTAGTATTATGATATAAACCCTCTGCTCTTTTCTCAAATAAAGAAGCTATAATGACCACTCCTAGTTCTTTAGCTAAACTTGCTAAAGTATGAGTAGTAGGACCCGGAATAGGTTCAGCTAATGAAAAATTTTCATAAGCTTCTACATCACAAAAATAAAGTGAAGTGAATAATTCTTGTAAGCAAATAATATTTGCCCCCTTCTTTGCAGCTTCTTTAATTTTTTCAATTGCTTTAGAAGTATTGACAGAAGGAGATGCTTCACAACTCATTTGCACTAAACCTACTTTAACAATAGCCATAATTTTTTATTATAATCTGAAAAAATATGATTTAAGTTGTTTTTTGAATCATTGCATCAAAACTACGAATACCTATTAATTTTTGAGTGATAAAGCCTTCTGCAAAATCAACTCCAATTTGATGACCTAATTCCTTTGCTCTTCCTTTAACAAATTCTAAAAATGAATTGCCAGAAATGAATGTGTCTGGCTCTTTAGAATCAGGATTATAAAATTGAGAACTATGTGCTAAAATAGCTTCCATTTTTTTATCCATGAAAGCACTAATATCTACAACAAAATGAGGAGTTAAATTCCTGGATTGAATATAATGAAAAACCTGTGTGGGTCTCCATGGAGTTTGTATTTGACCATGATGTGTGGTTTGAATTTTCATGAGACCTGATAAAAAAGCAGCATCTACTATTAATTGAGAAGCACGTCCATGATCGGGGTGTCTATCTTCTGGGGCATTGCAAAGAATAATAGAGGGTTGATACTTTCTAATTATTTCAATTATCGCAAATTGGTTTTCTTTATTATTTTCAAAAAAACCATCGGGCAAACCCAAATTTTCTCTTACGTCAATACCCATTACCTGAGCGGCTAATTGGGCTTCTTTCAATCTTTGAGAAGTGGTACCTCGAGTACCTAATTCTCCCTTAGTTAAATCAATTATACCTACTTTCTTTCCTTGAGCTACTGAGACTAATAATGCGCCCGCACAACCTAACTCAACATCATCAGGATGAGCACCAAAAGCAAGTATATCTAAAGTAGGCATAAGTTATTTTTGTTCTTTACAAAGGTAAGTATTCAAAAGTCTTTTTTGACAAAAAACCCTTTCTTACTTGCGTAGGAAAGGGTTTGATTAAATATAAAAGAATGCTCTTTTATATTTTTGATTATTTCTTTTTGGAGTAACGTTTGTTAAACTTATCAATTCTACCTGCAGTATCCACTAACATATTTTTACCAGTGTAAAAAGGATGTGAAGTGTTTGAAATTTCCAATTTAATCACTGGATATTCCTTACCGTCATCAAATAAAACTGTCTCTTTGGTTTGGGCTGTGGATTTGCCTAAAAATTGGATACCGTTACTCATGTCTTTAAACACTACAAAACGATACGCTTCTGGATGGATACCTTCTCTCATTATAATGATTTTTAAGGATGCACGGATTTTGCCGTACAATTAATAAATAGGACGCAAATTTAACTCAAAGCTGGTTCGTAGCCAAATTTTAGGGGTTAAAAGCGTCTGTTCCCCTATTTCATATTTACAAATTGTAGGGGTAATCCTAAATTAGCTGCCCTACAAGTAGCTATAACTTCTTGTAAATCATCAATTTTCTTGCCTGTAACACGCACAATGTCGTCCATAATGGCTGCCTGTACTTTTAAACCACTTTCTTTGATGAGTTTAACCACTTTTTTAGCGTCTTCTTGCTTTAAGCCATTTTTCACCGAAACCTCCTTTTTAAAAATCTTACCACTTGGATAAGCGTCTTTAGTAAAATCAAAGGCGGAGGGTTCAATACCCTGTTTCATAGCACGACTAATTAATACATCTATTATTTGCTGAATTTTCATTTCAGCATCTGATTCTAATTTTATAAGGTATTCTTTTTTATTTAATTCAATAACTACGTGATTGTCTTTAAAATCGAAACGATTAGTAATTTCTTTTTTTACAACATTTACTGCATTATCTAAAGTTTGTATATCTACAGAACTCGCAATATCAAATGATGGCATAAAATTTATTTTACGGTTGAATAATTGTTTTGGGAAACCAACGCTTGGATTGAATTAAAAATAGGATTCCAATAATTATTAAAAAAGTTGAAATAAGTTCAGCTTGGGTGGGTTGAAAAGGCAGCGATAAATATTTATTGTTCACTCTAATTTTTTCAATAAAAAATCGCTCCCCACCTGCAAAAATTAAATAAATACCTGTTAAAATTCCAGGCTGTGTTATTTTTTTTCTAAATGACCACATTATAAAAAATAATATGAACATAATAATAATTTCATATAATGTAGTGGGGTATACTGGGACTGGCAACTCATTACAAAAATTACCCACACAACCTTTTATGGGTACCCCTTGATTCACAACATTGTGGGGATAGGTGGAAGACCAAGTCCAATTGGGCATCCAATCAAAAGGCTTAGGTGCAAAATTAGGAACCCCCCAATCACCATCACCACTCACATGACATCCAATTCTACCTGCAGCATAAGCAAATAACATGGTGGGTGCCATTGCATCAGCAAAATGTATTATGCTTATATTATACTTTCTTAAATAAACAATAACTCCTATGGTGGCTAAAATTAATCCCCCATAGAAAGTTAAACCACTAAAAGAAATAAGTGCACCAATAGGATCTTTTATAAAGTCATCGATATTTTCTAAATTATGAAAAATTTTAGCGCCTAAGAAACCCCAAAGTGCCGCCTGCAAAACCACTTCTCCTACTCTATCATGTGGCCATAGGGTAATGGTTTTAGTTTCAGGTTTATCTAATTTTTCTTTATTTTTTTCTCTCCATTTTAAATATAACATTACACTACCTACGACGAATCCGGCGCCTATATTTCCTTTGAGGGACAAAATAAAATCTTGTGTGTTATTTAAAGCATTTTCAACGGTAAATGCTCCAATAATCTTATAACCAAACAAATAGCCAAAAATAAAATTGGTGGCTAATTCACTTATTGAGGCAGGCAATCCGATAATGATATTCTCCTTAAACGAACTAAATTGACCCAATGCCTCTTTTCTTTTTAATTCTAAATAAAGTACATATCCTGAAGCAACAAAAGAAATAGCTACAAAAAAACCAAAGGAATTGATAAGCTTTAAACCATTTAATTTAATTCCAAATAAATCATCAACTAAATAATATAGGTTAGGATACATATGTGGGAATAACTGTATTGAAATAAAAGATACTGCAATGTACGAAAAAAAAAGGCCACACTAGAAAGTGCGGCCGTGTTTACTAACCCATCTAAAAACAAAAAACTTAAATCAATATTTTAAATTAATTGCAATGTTCTTGAAACACTGTAATTAAATGTTGAGCAATGACTTGAGCGGGTCTACCTTCAATTTGGTGTCTTTCCACCATATTCACTAATTGACCATCTTTAAATAATAAAATTGCTGGAGATGAAGGAGGATAAGGTAAGTGTAATTCTCTTACTTTATTTACAGCTTCTACATCAAATCCTGCAAAACTAGTAGTGATGCGATCGGGTTTTTGAGTTGCATTAGCTACTGCCATTAAAACACCTGGTCTACAAGCACCAGCTGCGCAACCACAAACTGAATTTATCACAAGTAGTGTTGTGCCTTCTTGCTTCACTGCATTTTCCACTTCAGCCGCTGTTGTTAAATCTTCAAAACCATTATCAACTAACTCAGCTTTCATTGGTAAAACAATCTCTGCAGGGTACATAACTTCTACTATTTGAGTCAAAATTAGGTGTTTTAAAAATCTCTTACAAATTTGTTTTAAAGACATTTAGGCAGTTAATAATAAGATAATATGCCATAATGTCTTAAAAAATTTAAAAAAAAGGGATGGAATGAGGTTTGTATAGGTATTTATGATCAAATTATTCAAAAATTTAAATAAAATAAATATGACAACATTAAAACAAAACCCAGTGCTTTTTGGAAGTCTTTTAGAAGATTTTTTTCCATCAAAACCACTCTATTTTCCTCCCGTAAACATTTATGAAAATGATCGAGGTTTTAACATTGAATTAAATGTACCAGGTATAAAAAAAGA
>CAZWTV010000058.1:0-10995 GCA_964637225.1 uncultured Sediminibacterium sp. | reverse complement strand
TTTATTATTTAATTTTTGAGTTCTATCGCCTTCTTTAATTATCAAGGAATAATAATAAAGACCCGGAGGCAAAAACTGAGTACCAGGATAGTTGCCATCCCAGTCGGCCAACACTCTATTTGCTTGAAAACTTGCACTTAGAGGTTTTGTTAATATTAAATCACCGTTATTATTATAAATATTTAGAAAAATCTCAATAGGACTTCCGAATTTACTAATTTCAAAACTAAACTGAGTATGACTATTAAATGGATTGGGGTAGCTATATAAATTTTTTACATTAAATGCACCGTCTTTTGGAATCTCAAAATGTAAAACCTGAGTAGTAGAATTACCTAATAAATCCCATACCTTGAATTCCAATTTATGAAAACCCTCAGATAAATTGGGTAAACTATATTGTAGTAATCCTTTTTGATAGGAATCAATATTTGCAATAAAATAATTATTTAGAAAATAGGTATTTTTAGTATCATCATCAATAACTAATACAATATCATGCCCTAATGCATTACCAGAGGTTTGTATACCACTACTATCCTCTAATTCAACTATTAGTTTTGATGGCAAGGATGCCCAACCACTGTCTTTGAAATTAGAATCATTCAAATACATTTTTACCTTAGGGCCCTGCATATCATTGACCAAATTTCCTAAGGCATCTATAGCAATTAATTTATCATAAACTGTAATGGCATCTGCAGTATTAGAGTAAGCAGACAATTGCATTTTCAAACTTTTTAATAAGGTTACTTCTTTAGGTAATAAAAAATCTATGCTAAATAAACCCTTATTGACTGTGGCCTTACCCTTAAATAAAACTTTTTCTTGTGTAGGGACACTTACTGCAATACTAGTACCAGCATTGGCTAATGTTTTTTTATAATTGACAGCATCCAATAAAACAAAATCTACCCATCCATCAAAATCGTTTTTAATTTTACCATTCACTTGAACAGATCCTGCTATGTTATATTTATTACCTGCTTGTAATGTGTCTTTCTGAGTAAATACTTTCTTATTAATACTTAAAACATTTAAATTGACATTAGGGGCTGCTAAATGCATGGCGGGATCACCCAATAAAGTAAATTTAAAAGCATTCACATGGTCTTCGCCCAAATTCCAAGCCTGAATTTTTGCCTTTTGCAAAGCTTCTCCAATAGTAAAAAAATGACCAGCACTATCAGGCACTAATAAGGCTTGTATAAAATGATCATTAATTTGTTTATTACTATAAGCAAAAACCAATCTACTTGCTGCCACAATTGCAATGACTCCATTACTATTTTTCATCAAAGCATCAAAACCAAAAGGATTGAGCTGAGGTTGATCATAAGGCGCAAAATCGCAAGAGGCAGTTATCATTAAAGGTAAACTGCTAGCATTTTTCCACTGTTGCACTTCCGTTTGACTTATAACTGCCTCCTCTGTTAATCTTGAATAATTGCCATGCCCTGTATAATTTAAAACTAAGGTACCTTCATTCACAGTTTGAATAATATCTCTATTAACCGCTGGATAAGTATTGCCTGCAATATTTTTTGTGACAGGATAAAAGTCCAAATAAATTTTCTTTTGATTGTAAGCAGGCGCTTTTTCTTGTAAATGTGTTGAGATTTCTTCTGCATCTTGTAAATGCAGATTATAATCTCCATCGTCTGCCACCCAAGTAATTTTATTTTTCCAAGCACCCCCATTAGTATTTTTCTGATAATTTATTATTTTATCAACAACTGAATCCGCTTCAGCAACACTTCTTATAGGCAGTCTACCCACCGCCAATGAAAGATTTTTGATATTAGCATAAATATTAATATCATCTTTATCATTTAATATACTATAAAAATCATCTGTAGGATAGCTTGTAAGTAAACCAGTGGATCCAGCAGATTCATACACTGGTACTTGTATATTACCATTATAATTTTTAGGATTAAAATTTGCCATACCCATTAATAATAAATAACGAGGAGGGAGTTGATTATTACTAAGCGCCTTATTCATTATATATTTTAAAAAATTACGAATACCAATGGGGCTTGCTTGACCACCCGAAAATTCGTTAAAAATATCATTGACATTCACCACTTCAGTTTTCAAACCATGTGCGGCTATATGAAAACTTTGTAGCTTTTTGGATGCATTTATATAATTACTTGCAGAAATAATTAAGTAGTCAGGAACATTCATTCCTGCAATGTTTTGATTATTCATAGGCCCAATTAAAATGGGTGTTTCATATGCTTGTTGTTTCAAAGCAAAAAATTCATTGAGCGTATCTGAAACATAGTTAAAACTCATCAAACCATTGGAGTTATCTGTGGGTATTATATAAGGAGTTGATGCATTGGTTACATCCCAAACTATTGTATTTGCATCTGCATTCTGAATCTGATATTGCAATACACTTCCTTTTACAGCACTTAAAAGTGTTCTAAAACTGGCTGTATTAGAAGACCAAAAACCTAATTTTCTTTTGGCAGATAATTCAATAAAATCAATCCACCCTGTGGCAGCAGCATCATTTGCCTGAAAACTAATATTGACAGTAGCTGTATTGGTGTTATTTGGGTTTATACTATATGAAAAACTATCTATGGCAATATTTGCAGTTTCATCATATAAATATCCACTTACAGGTGCTACAGAACTTGACTTTATGGCATTATCATTAATACTAAAAAGGAAGCTTGCTGCATTTTGATAAGTAGTGGCAACATATCTACCCACTATATTCATAGGATTTGTAAGTACTAAGCCATTTAAATTAATTGGATAACTTAATTTATTTTGTTTTCCTAGACCCTGCCCCATCGGTGGACCCAACAACAACTTGCCACTATTTAAAAGGGATATACTATCATTTTCTATCAGCCATCTTTCATCATATTGATCTACTATTTTACCAGAAGTAATTATTTTTTCTTTTGAATTTATCCTTTTTCCATTCATTCCAATAGTTAGAAAATAAAATACAGAATCATTGGTAGTATTCTTAAAATGTGTAGGCAGGTTTGATTGCAAATTATATTTCCATTGATTGACTCCCTCAGCATAAAATAAAATATAATCCTTTTCGTCAATTTGATTATCTCCCCCATCGAATACCTGTATCGCATTTTCAGTCATGTTAGTTGAAATGGTTGCGCTCACTTTTTCACTTAACTGATTTAAATTATAATTAAATAATTGTAGCTGACTAGCATTAATGGGTAAGTTAAATCCCAAAGCTTTTAATTGCGCTCCTGTAATTTGATAAATGCCTTGTTTACTTAAAGCAATTTTTGCCCATTTCCCTGAACTAAATGCAGCATTCTGAGCCCCCAAGAAGTAGGGAGCAAAGAAAAAGTTCAAAAAAAAGATAAAAAAGCCCCTTATCATATAATAAAATTAGGGTTTTCATAACAGAACAATATACTGAACAGAGTAAATTGATTAAAAAAAACAAAGTATATTCGCAGTATCATTTAATCTCATTTTGAATAACTAATAACAATGAATTTTATAAATAGTATTTTACTGTTTTTTGCTTTTTTAATTATAAGCCCAAGTTGGTTAAATACCCAACAAGAAAAAAGCATTTCAAATGCTGTTGTTCTTGCCCCAAAATCAAGCGACCCATATGCTGAAACAATTCTTATACGAGGGGGGACTTTTGCAATGGGTATGAATCAGGAGAGTGTTATGGGAGAATGGAATAACAATCTTAGAAGAGTTACGGTGAGTTCATTTAGGATAGATCAATACGAGGTAAGTAATAAAAAATATAGAGCCTATATTCATTGGTTGGAAAAAATATTTATTCCTTTAGGCAAAGATTCAATTATAAAATCTGCACTACCTGATACCACTGTTTGGAGAACCGAACTCTCTTACAACGACCCCATGGTAGAAGGATATTTTAGAGCAAGTGCATTCAACGACTACCCTGTTGTGGGAGTTACTTGGGAACAAGCCAATAATTATTGTAGATGGAGGACTGATAGAGCCAATGAAAAAACTTTAATTAAATATAAATTAATTGATCCTCAAAATCCTTATATAGGTAAAATGGGAATGGCTAGTAATATTACTGACACTTCCAACACTGTGGGCTTTAGCTCATCTGCTACTTCAACTACCGTTAATAGAGGTAAAAACTTAGATGATTATATAATGATTCCCGACTTCAGATTACCCACTGAAGCGGAATGGGAATATGCAGCAAAAGTTTCTAGTCAAAAAAATTATATTTCAAATTTTAACAATCCTAAAGCAGGCGCTAATTCATCTCACCCCAATGCTAGTTTAGCAGCTTCCGACTCACCATTTCCTTGGAGCTCAAATTCAAATGAAAGCATTCGAAATACTTTGCCCTCTAAAAAGAAAGGGGCCCAAGGCATGTTCTTAGCAAATTTTAAAAATGGAAGTGGCGATTATATGGGCATGGTTGGATACTCTAATGATGGCGCAGGATTTCCTAGTAAGGTAAATTCATTTTTACAAAATGAAGTAGGTCTTTATAATATTTCTGGTAATGTAAATGAATGGGTAGCCGATATATACAGACCTATGAATAATTTAGACATGGATGATTTTAATCCTTATCGCCGAAACAATACTTTGGATGGAGATGATGCAGAAGTTGCTAGCTATGAAACCGGTAATACAACATTAATCTCAAACAAATCAAGAGTATATAAAGGAGGTAGCTGGAAAGATCGTCCTTATTGGTTAAACCCCGGCACAAGAAGATATTTAGATCAGGATAAATCAAATAGCACTATTGGATTTAGATGTGCCATTTCTGCTTTTGGTATTGACAGCCCTGGAGCTGACAGTGATAAGCCTTGGTGGAAAAAAATATTTTAACAATCAATAGATGAAATTACGCATTGGATCTGGTATCGATTTTCATCAATTAGTTCCGGGTCGCGACCTTTGGATAGGGGGCATTAAAATTCCTCATACTAAAGGTGCTTTGGGGCACAG
Organism: uncultured Sediminibacterium sp.; assembly: GCA_964637225.1. Classification (GTDB taxonomy): domain Bacteria; phylum Bacteroidota; class Bacteroidia; order Chitinophagales; family Chitinophagaceae; genus Sediminibacterium. The sequence goes on along the minus strand of CAZWTV010000058.1, from coordinate 6,021 downwards.
CGATGCCGATGTTTTATTACACGCCATTTGCGATGCATTATTAGGCGCCTTAAGTTTAGGAGATATAGGCACCCATTTTCCAGATACAGATGCTGCTTACAAAAATATTGATAGCAAAATTTTACTGCAAAAAACCTATGAACTCATTACAAAAGAAGGTTACCAAATTGTAAATATAGATGCTACATTATGTTTAGAAGCACCTAAAATTAAACCCTACGTAACAGCTATGCAAGAATGTATTGCAAGGATTTTACAAATAAGTAATAAAGATATTTCTATAAAAGCCACTACCACTGAAAGCATGGGATTTACTGGAAGAGAGGAAGGTTTAGTCGCCATGGCCACTTGTTTATTAACCAAGATGCAAAGTTAAATTTGGAAGGGCATGAAACAATATCATTCAAGTGTATCCATTTCTAAATTATACGAAGTATTTAAAGCATATCCCCAAGTACAAACCGATACTCGAAAATTAAAAAAAGGAGACATATACTTTGCATTGAAAGGTCCTCATTTTAATGGCAATGATTTTGCAATACAAGCCATAGAAATGGGTGCTGCTTATGCAATTGTAGATGAACCTATACAAGCCCCCTCTTCAATAGAAAGTCAAATTATTATAGTAAATGATGTATTAACTTGCTTACAAGCACTTGCCAAATATCATAGAGAACAATTTAATATTCCATTTATTGCTATTACCGGGAGCAATGGAAAAACAACTACTAAAGAATTAGTTGCAGCCGTTTTAAGCAGTCATTACACTACATATACCACTCAAGGAAATTTAAATAACCATATTGGAGTGCCCCTTACACTGTTAAGTATTCAAAAAGACGCCCAGTATGCCATTGTTGAAATGGGCGCCAATCATTTAAAAGAAATTGAATCTTATTGTAGCTACACTTTACCTACACACGGACTCATTAATAATTGTGGCAAAGCACATTTAGAGGGTTTTGGAAGTGAGCAAGGTGTCAAAAAAGGTAAAGGAGAATTATATGATTTTTTAAAATTGAATAATGGTACCGCTTTTATGAATAGTGACTTAGACTATTTGAATAGTATGAGCAATGGCATACATTCCATAATTCGCTATGGCACCCACAGTGGTCAAGTACAAGGTAAAATTTCAGAAAATACAGACACCCATAAAACAGGTTTATTAGTGTTTAAAATTACTGCGTGTTCAGATGATGCACTATTAAATAAAGAAATTAAAACTCAATTAATAGGTGATTATAATTTACCAAATTTACTTGCAGCTATTTGTATTGGCGTTCACTTTAATGTACCTGGTGAAAAAATTATTAATGCTATAGAAAATTATACACCCAATAATAGTCGATCTCAATTAATAGAATGGAAAAATAATAAAGTAATTCTAGATGCCTATAATGCCAACCCAAGTAGCATGCAATTGGCCATAGAAAATTTTTCAAAAATGGATGTAGCTAATAAAATAGTATGCCTAGGTGCCATGAGAGAACTAGGAAAAGAAAGTCAATCAGAACACCAAGCATTAATTGAACTTATTGAAAAAAATAAATTTGAAGAAGTGATATTAGTAGGTAAAGAATTTCAACATTGCAAACATCAGTATACTTATTTTGAAAACAGTGAGGAAGCTAAACATTGGCTTACACAAAAAAATTTCACCCATCATTATTTTTTAATAAAGGGATCTAGATCTACCCAAATGGAAAAATTAATTGCAAAAGAGTAGTGTTCTGATTATTTTTGCAATATGTTTAAAAACTATTTGTGGAGCACACTTAATAATCGATGTCCTAGATGTAGAGAAGGTAAACTTTTCGTTTCCCGTCATCCATATCGTTTAAAAGAAGTAACTGTCATGAATGAATTTTGTCCCGTATGTGGACAGCCTACTGAAATAGAAGTAGGTTTTTATTATGGAACTGGTTATGTTAGCTATGCTTTAACCGTGGCTTATTTTGTTTCCACTTTTGTAGCTTGGAAAGTATTAATAGGTATGACTTTTAACTTAGATGACAACCGAATTTTTTATTGGATGGGAACTGCGATTTTTACCCTCATACTTATTCAACCCCTACTTATGCGTTTATCAAGGTCAATTTGGCTGGGATGGTTTGTGCCTTATAATAAGAACTGGAAAAATGAGCCCTTAGAATATAACGAGCGCATGGAACATCATAGAAAAGAGCATTAATACCCTACAAAATCAAGTATTTACTTTAAATTTGCAACCCCTATAGAGAGGTGTCCGAGTGGTTTAAGGAGCACGCTTGGAAAGCGTGTATACGGCAACGTATCGGGGGTTCGAATCCCTTCCTCTCTGCAATATCTTCTATTTATTTTTATGTATTGATTAATTCATCACACAAGTGTATAAAAAAGATGTGAATTAATTTATCCCAAATACTTCTTTAGCATTATTCGTAGTAATAGCAGCTACATCATGAAGCGGTATATTTTTTACTTCAGCTAATTTTTTAGCAACTTCCATTAAAAATGCGGGTTCGTTGGTTTTACCTCGATAAGGAACCGGAGATAAATAGGGCGCATCGGTTTCTAACACCAAATATTGCATTGGAATTTCTTTAATCGCTTCTGCTACGCCTGCATTTTTATAAGTAAGCACTCCTCCTAAACCTAAATAAAATCCCATTGAAATAATTTGTTCAGCCGATTCTTTACTACCACTAAAACAATGAAAAATTCCACGTAATCCCTTTTTTGCAAAAGGCTTTACCGCTTCAATAGTTTCACCCATGGCGTTGCGGGTATGAATGACAATAGGTAGTTTATAATCCAATGCCCATTGCATTTGTTTTTCAAAAGCAAATAATTGTTCTGTAGTAAATGTTTTATCCCAGTAATAATCCAAACCTATTTCTCCTATGGCTATAAAGTTTCTTTTTTGCAATTGCGCTTCTATAATGGCTAATTCATCATTCACATTTTCTTTTACAGAACATGGGTGCAAGCCCATCATAGCTAAACAGTTTTTAGAATAACTTGATTCCACTTCTAACATTGCATCTAAGGTACTGCTATCAATAGCAGGCATAATAATAGTATCTATACCATTTTCAATAGCATTTCTCAAAATATCCTTTATGTTCTCCTGTAAAGGACTAGAATATAAATGTGCATGCGTATCAATAAATCTCATAAAACACAACTGGATTATTGTTCATACAAAAAAACACTATTTTTTACGTTCTACATAATAAACTCTTCAATATATCGTTTTAGCTCTAGATACTTTTCATTTTAATCAATTCAGATTCAACTTTGTTTTTTATAGGGTACGGATTATACCGGCTGAGGTTTCTACCTTGGCCTTTTTTATGCTTATACAAAAGTTATTGAATGGTCTCAAAAGTATAACCTAGTGCACTAAAATGAGCAAGCACCTCAGGTAAAGTAAATTTTAATTTTTCAAACGCTTTTGCACTATCATGAAAAACAACAATGGACCCTGCCTCTGCATTTTGAATCACATTCTTTTTACAAGCTTCATTTGATACATTCAAATCAAAATCTCCACTCAAGATATCCCACATAATAATTTTTTGTGGCAAGGTTTTATCTTTTTTAATTTTTTTTATTTGTGCACTACTTATTTTACCATAAGGAGGGCGAAATAAATTTGAGTGAATAACTGAAGACGCTTTTTGTATATTTTGTATATAAGTATCTGTATCTGTTTTCCATCCATTACAATGATCATAAGTATGATTACCTACTGCATGCCCCTCTGAGATAATTGAATTATAAATGGCCTGATGTTCCAACACATTTTTTCCTATACAAAAAAAGCTTGCTTTAGCATTATATTTTTTTAATGCTGCTAAAACAAAAGGTGTGGCCTCCGGATGTGGACCATCGTCAAAACTTAAATAAATTACCTTTTTTGTTTGGGGTATTTTCCAAGTACAAGATGGGTAAAAAGCCCTTAACCAAAATGGTGTTTTTATTAAATACATATTCAAAGATAAATAGTTCTTTTGCCCATTTGGATATTATCTTTGTACAAATTGAAAAGAGCATGGATGCAAAGGTAAGATTAAGGTTTGCCCCCTCTCCCACTGGAGGCCTTCATTTGGGCGGGGTGAGAACAGTTTTGTTTAATTATCTATTTGCAAAACACCACGCTGGAGAATTTATTGTAAGAATTGAAGATACCGATCAAACCCGTTATGTACCAGGAGCTGAAAAATATATTTTGGATACCCTTAAATGGTGCGGACTAATACCCAATGAAAGCCCTGAACAGGGAGGCGCTTATGGACCCTACAGACAAAGTGAACGAAAGGCATTATATTTTCCTTATGCACAATATTTAATAGATAAGGGATTTGCTTATTATGCATTTGATACGCCTGAAGAATTAGAAGAAAAAAGAAAACTAATTCCTAATTTTCAATATAGTCGAGCTTTTAGAATGCAGATGAAAAATTCAATTTCACTGAGTGAAAACGAAGTCAGTGAACTTTTAAAAAAAGGAACTCCTTATGTGATTCGTATAAAAATGCCTGAGCATGAAGAAATAGTTTTTACAGATTTAATTAGAGGAGAAGTTCGATTTGATGTAAGTACTGTTGATGATAAAGTTTTATTGAAAGCAGATGGCATGCCCACTTATCATTTAGCTGTGGTGGTAGATGATTATTTAATGAAAATTACCCATGCTTTCAGAGGAGAAGAGTGGCTTCCTAGTGCACCAGTACATTTATTATTATGGAAATATTTATTTGGTATAGAACATATGCCTAAGTGGGCTCATTTACCTTTAATACTTAAACCTGAAGGAACGGGCAAATTAAGCAAAAGAGATGGGGAACGTCTTGGCTTTCCTGTCTTTGCAATGGATTGGACCGACCCGAATAGCAAAGAAACTACTACAGGTTTTAAAGAGAAAGGATTTTTACCAGAAGCTTTTATAAATTTCTTAGCCATACTTGGCTGGAATGACGGAACTGATAAAGAAATATATAGTTTGGAAGAATTAATATCCAAATTTGATATACAGAGAGTACATAAAGCTGGTGCAAAATTTGATTATGAAAAAGCTAAATGGTTTAATCAAGAATGGATCAAAAAAACAGATAATGCTCTATTAGCCCCACTTGTTCAACCCTTTTTAGATCAAGCTAATATAGAAGTACACGAACCCTCTTATTTAATAAAAGTAATTGGTCTAGTAAAAGAACGCTGTCATTTACTCAGTGATTTTGTAACACAAAGTCATTTCTTTTTTGCTGCACCTACCTCCATAGACCTTAATTCCATTTTGCCTAAATGGGATGAAAAAAAGCAAGGTTTTTTTGTGGCTTTAGTAAACCATTACTTACAACTCACTTCCAAAGGCATAAAAACAATACCTGTAGAAAAGCTGGAATCTCATTTTAAAGAATTAGCTACTGCACATAGTATCAAAACTGGAGATTTATTATTACCTCTTAGAATTATGTTGGTGGGGGGAAAATTTGGACCCGGAGTATTTGATATCATTGAATCCATAGAATTGGCAGATGCTAGTGCAAGAATTCAACAAGCCCTGCAATTAATTTCAGGAAAATAATGTAATTTAATAGCAATGAAACCCATTAGAGTATTAGTAGCAAAAGTAGGATTAGATGGACATGACCGTGGAGCAAAAATTATTGCCACTGCGCTTCGTGATGCAGGCATGGAAGTCATCTATACCGGTCTTCGTCAAAGTCCCGAAATGGTGGTGCAGGCGGCTTTGCAAGAAGATGTGGATGCCATTGGTATTAGCATCCTTTCAGGTGCACATATGACTGTTTTTCCAAAAGTATATCAACTTATGCAAGAAAAAGGTTTAACCAATGTATTATTAACAGGAGGAGGAATTATTCCTGAACAAGACAGCATTCAGTTAAAAGCAATGGGTATTGGAAATTTATTTGCACCTGGCACCCACACAGCAGACATTGCAAAGTATATACAAGTCTGGGTTACTAAAAAACAAATGTAAATGTCAATTTTTATTTTATATAAATTTCT
>CAZWTV010000057.1:0-11255 GCA_964637225.1 uncultured Sediminibacterium sp. | reverse complement strand
CAATTATTAATTACATTTTAATTTTAGTAATTTTTTAATTACCATAAATTCACCAAAAAATATTTCATGAAAAGAACAACATTACTTTTTTGTACAGTGCTTGGAATTTTCATTTGTATTCAAAATACAATATTTGCGCAAGAAAAATTTGGACCCATTCCTTCTAAGCAACAATTAGCATGGCACGAAAAAGAATTTTATTTATTCATGCATTTTGGTCCTAATACTTTTACAAATTTAGAATGGGGAAAAGGAAGTGAGGATCCGAATGTTTTTAATCCCACCCAAATCGATTGTAACCAATGGGCACGTATTGCAAAAGCGGCAGGAGCTAAAGGTATCATCATAACTGCTAAACATCACGATGGTTTTTGTTTATGGCCTAGTAAGTTTAGCCATCACACTGTGAGAGAATCTAAATGGATGAATGGAAAAGGAGATGTTATAAAAATGCTAGCAGAAGCTTGTAAAAAAGCGGGTATTGAAATGGGAGTTTATATTTCCCCTTGGGATAGAAACCACCCAAAATATGGTACTAATGAGTACAACGATATTTATATTCAAACAATGAAAGAACTTTTAACTGGATATGGAACCTTCACTGAGCTATGGTGGGATGGAGCTAATGGAGAAGGTCCCAATGGTAAAAAACAGGTCTATGATTTCACCCGGTTTAAAGATTCAGCCTTATCTTATCAACCTAATATTGTAATTTTTAGTGATATTGGACCCCATATACGTTGGATAGGAAATGAAAATGGACTCATCAATGAAACTAACTGGAATTTATTGGATACAGTTGGTTTTAAAAGAGGAGAAGGAGCGCCTCCCAATGATACTTTAAATAGAGGGAATTTTAATGGAAAAAATTGGATAGGTGCAGAAGCAGATGTTTCAATACGTAAAGGTTGGTTTTATCATGCTGAAGAAGATAGTACAGTGAAATCGGGTAAGACTTTATTTAATTTATATTTAAATTCAGTGGGTCACGGAGGCAATATGTTATTGAATGTGCCACCTAATCGAAAAGGTTTAATCGCCCCTCAAGATTCAGCTGCTTTAATGGATTTTAAAAATATTAGAGAAGCGGCATTTAAAACCAACTTATTTAAAAACGCCATTATTAAGAAAAAAAATAATGAAATAGAAATTAAAACAAATGAAGATATTATCATTAATACGATTCAACTACAAGAGCAAATTAAATTTGGTCAAAGAGTGATTCAATTTGAAATATATGCTGCAGACAATGCAAAAGATCTGAAAAAAATTGCTTCAAGTACCACCATAGGTAGAAAGAAAATTATACAATTCCCCACTCAAAAAGCTAAATACTTTAAAATAAAAATAACTGCGACTAAAGCCAGCCCAATTATGGGAAACGTAGCAGGATATTTTATAAAAATTTAACTTAATTTGCATTAAATTACAACCATGTCTACAACTGCCAAAGTGGGAATAATTATGGGTAGCGATAGTGATTTACCAATCATGCAGGCAGCAGCCGATAGTTTAAAAAACTTTAATATTCCATTTGAATTAACTATTGTATCTGCTCATCGAACACCTGATAGAATGGTCGAGTATGCAAAAACTGCCCGTCAAAGAGGTTTGCAAGTTATTATAGCCGGCGCGGGGGGCGCAGCTCATTTACCAGGCATGATTGCATCTCTCACTAGTTTACCAGTCATTGGTGTACCCATTAAATCGGCACAATCCACCGAAGGTTGGGATAGTATTTTATCCATTTTACAAATGCCTGGCGGTGTTCCAGTGGCCACAGTGGCTTTGAATGGCGCTAAAAATGCAGGACTTTTAGCAGCGCAAATTATAGGATCAGCAAATGTTCAAATAGGAGCTGCAATAGATTCTTATAAACTCAATTTAGAGGCAGAAGTAATGAAAAAAGTGGAACATTTAAGAAGTAATTGGAACAATGAGTTTGATCATAAATAATTTTTCAAATATAATATTGATACACCACTTATTTTATACATCAAGTACTTAAGTCGTACTCATTATTTTTAGTGACACTTAATTATTTATAACCTGTATTTTTGAATACTCTTTTTATAAATTTTTACCAATAGTAATAATTGTAAAACTGGGATGTAAAGTGGTTGAAAATTTCATGATTGTCTCTACCCAATCCCATCCATAGACCCCAACCCATTCAGAATAATTTTCAACCCTTTCTTGTAAACTACTATTAGGGAATAAAGAAGATTTAATAGAACGAATTCTATCTATCGATATTTTATTTTTTCTTTTTTCTGCTCTAATCATTTTCTTTTCAAGAGCCACTAATTTCTTTTGCGCTTGTGTAGATAGGCTTTTTGTATGCTCTGCTAAGGTAGGGTCTATTTTTACTACATCTTTCTCAATGGCATTGTATAGTTTATGAAGCGTTGTTATATGATGAGCAAGTAATAAATTTTCCTTGGATTCTTTTTTTAAATATTGTAATTCCAAATCCGATGCAGGTTGGAATAAATCTTCCAATGTAAAACCTAATTGAATCCAACTAGAAGTCTGCTTTTCACTTAAAAACATAAATGAGTTGCGTAATTGCAAAATTGGATAATGCACTTTTGATTCTTTAAATACATTTTTAAGCTGCATCCAATAAGCAAGCTCCCCCCCACCTCCAATAAATGAAATACTTGGTAAAATAGTTTCCTGATAAACACCTCTTAAAATCACATTAGGACTAAATCTTTCAGGATGTAGGTTTATTTCTTCAAGAATTTCTTTTTCTGTAAAGCGAATATGGGAATCGACTACTACATACTCATTTCCTTTTTTTTCAATTCTATTCCTTAAATTTTCTTTTAAATAAAATAAATTTATATCGCGCCCCTGTGATTGTAAATGATAAGTTTTAGCTAAATTTTCCTTTGTAACTTGAATGGCTTTTTGAGAAAAACCTTCTAATAACTCTTTAGTCATTATATCTACAAAAAGAGATTTTAAATGTGCATGGTCGGGTTGAACTACAACTAAACCATATTTACCAAAATAAGCATGTACTAAGGACAAAGTTGCTTCTGCAATAGTCATCCCCTTCTGATAGGATTGTTTTAATATTTCAAGTGCTTCTTTTCCAGATGGCTTCACCGACCAATAACCTTCTAAGTTTTGTAATAATGTAATTAATGCATCGTCAACTTTCATTCTTCCCACAGCCCCTTTTTGATTTGTTTTCCACTCATATAAGGTACCTGCTAAATTAAATGAACCCACTTCTTGCAAATCGGCATCTTCACTACCCATATAATAAACAGGCACAAAATTATTATTAGGAAATTGTTTTTTTAGTTCTTGGGCTAATTGAATAGCATGAATAATTTTATAAAAAAAATAGAGAGGGCCTGTAAAAATATTTGGCTGGTGTGCGGTGGTAATGGTAAAAGTATTTTCTTTCAATAATAAACTAATATTTTCATTTACTCTACTGAAAGATGTTTTCTGATTAAGTGCTTTAAATGGCTGAACAAAACTTTCTAATTGTTGATATTGTTTTTGTAAAACTTCAACTAATACTTTTCTTTGAATGGGAAAAGCAGCTCTTTGTTCTATTGCTTTCTGATAACCCTGAATGGTTGAAGCATATTCTGTAAATTCTAGCGCCTCAGGCTTTAACTCAACATAATCGTTTACCAAATTACTAAATAACCCGGTGGCACGATAGGATATAGAGGTTGCATTACAATTCATTAATGATCAAATCTTTCTGGATGATAAAAACTAATGTCAATACTCGTAGGTTTTTCATCTATGATTTCTGAAACTAATTTACCCGTACCCGCTCCCAAACTTAAACCCACCATTGAATGACCAGTGGCCATAATAAGATTATTCCATTTTTTTGTTCTACCTAAATAAGGTAAACCATCGGCAGAACAAGGTCTGTATCCATACCAAATTTTATCCATGGAAGGAACTGGTATATCAAATTCAGGGAAATATCTTTTAACCGCTTTTAAAATACCCACTACTCTATTTATTCGGGGAGCTGCATTGGTAGTGGTAATTTCCATGGTACCCCCAAAACGCATTTTATTACTATCCATGGGTGTAATAGCAACACGACCTTCAATAAAAACCGCAGGGTAATTTGTTCTATAAGGTGTATCTTCTAATGTAATAGAATAACCACGTCCAGGCATTAATGGTAAATTGATATTTACTTGTTCTGCCAGTTCTCTACTCCAGGAACCTGAAGCCATCACTATAGCATCTGCTTTATATTTATTTGAATGGGTAATAACTGCATTTATTTTTCTAGCATTTTTTTCAAAGCCAACAACCGCCTCATTCACTTTAAATTGAACGCCTTTTGTTCTTAAATCACTTATTAATTGTTGCATTAATTTTGCAGGATATAAATGCCCATCACAAGCAAAATAAATGGCACCCATAGCATTCATTTTATGATGCGGCTCCATGGCGAATAATTCTTGCTGATTCAATAATTTTGTATCAGTTAAGCCTAATTCATGTGCTCGGTGCACTAAATGATGGGAATGTTCTGCTGCTTTTTCTGTTTGGAAAATTTCAAGTAAGCCTTTATGCTCATAAGCAAATTTGAATTGAGGTAAAGCTTCCCATTGTTGATACCAATGTTTACTTAAAAATGCATAATCTCTCAAGGGAATCGCTGCCCTTTCTACTTTTTCTGGAGTTGCTTGTTTCATAAATTGCAAACCCCATTTCATTAAACTCAAACTAAGTCTTGGCTTCACATAAAATGGACTTTCTGAATTTAACATCCATTTTAATCCCTGTTTCACAATACCTGGAGTAGCTAATGGCGTAAAATGACTTGGACAAACATAACCCGCATTCCCATAAGAACAATTTTGGGTCATATCGGTTTGATCGATAATAGTAACTTGATGACCTGCTTCTTGTAAAAAATAAGCACTACTTAAACCCACAATGCCACCTCCAATAACAACAACTTCCATACTTTACTTTTATGGCACAAATTTCGTAAAAATTGTGTTCATAAAGAATTAAAAGAGATGGATTTTCTTTAATAATCAAGATTAAACTACTTGGAAACCAGTGGCATATGGATCGTCATTTTTGTCAATGGATATAGTATTTAACCCATAAATTTTTGCCCAGCCTTCAATAGAGGGAATAATGGCAGGAAAATCACCCACTTTAGTCAATGCTTCTATTTTGCCAGTAAAAACAGAACCAATGATACTTTCATGTAAAAATGGGACTCCTATAGCCAGTTTTCCTTTGGCAAACCAATGAGCTAATCTTGCCGATGTGCCAGTGCCACAAGGGGACCTATCTATTGCTTTGTCTCCATAAAATACTGCATTACGAGCCGTATTTTTAGTATCTAAGACTTGGCCTGTCCATAAAATATGGGAACATCCATGAATAGTAGGATCCAAGGGGTGAACAAACTTATTATTTTGATTAATTCGACTTCTAAGTACACCACTCCATGCAATTATTTGCCCTGCACTATAATGTTCAATACCTTTAAAATTTTCTTGCACTTCCACTATAGCATAATAATTTCCTCCATAACAAACATCAATTGTAAGCATTCCTAATTCAGGACAATCCACTTGAATATTTTCAGCTGCCATAAAAGAAGCCACATTGGTAAGTTTAACTGAACTTACTTTTTTACCTTTCATAGTATATTCTATTTGCACTAGTCCTGCTGGGGCTTCCATACGAATTTTACCTGGCACTTTTGGCTGAATTAAACCTGCCTCAATAGCCACTGTAATAGTTCCTATAGTGCCATGTCCACACATGGGCAAACAACCACTGGTCTCAATAAATAAAACAGCTATATCATTTGAAGGATCATGTGGTGGATATAAAATACTTCCACTCATCATATCATGTCCACGGGGTTCAAACATGAGACCTTTTCTTATCCAATCAAATTCTTTTAAAAAATGCTGTCTTTTTTCTCTCATGTTTTTCCCCACTAAACCTGGTACAACACTTACCACCACCCTTACAGGATTACCGCAAGTATGAGCATCAATACACTGAAAAATCGAACTACTTAAACAATAGTTACCAAAATTTTCTAGAGAAATAGGTTTCATTGCAGTCATAAGATAAAATTAATATATTTGAAAGCGAAATCATTAAATGCACTAACAATTTTTTAAAATGGAAACCTACGGTAAAATTTTACTTATAGCTATGCCTGTATTTTTGTTCTTGGTATTGTTTGAAAAATGGTATGGTTGGAAGAAAGGATTTGAAACTGTTAATACCTTAGATATGATTTCAAGTTTAAGTTCTGGCATTACTAATACCACAAAAGATGTTTTGGGTTTAAGTATTGTGATATTAAGCTATGGCTGGTTTGCGGAACATTTAGCCCTTATGCATGTACAATCAAGTTTTTGGTTATACTTTATTGCTTTTGTAAGCCTCGATTTTGCAGGATACTGGGTACATAGATTAGCGCATACCTATAATTTTTTTTGGAACAATCATATTGTTCATCATAGCAGTGAGGAATTTAATTTAGCTTGTGCTTTAAGACAAAGCATATCTGTCATTTTTAGAATATACGCCTTTTTATTAATACCTGCTGCCTTATTTGGAGTACCTGCTAATGTAATTGCAGTGGTGGCACCGCTACATTTATTTGCTCAATTTTGGTATCATACTAGACATATAAAAAACATGGGCTGGCTTGAATATATTATTGTCACTCCTTCACACCATAGAGTACATCATGCTATTAACCCCGAATATGTAGATAAAAATTATGGTCAAATTTTTATAGTGTGGGATAGATGGTTTGGAACCTATGTAAAAGAAAAAGAAAACATACCTGCTGTATACGGCATCACGCGTCCTGTGCAAACTTGGAATCCTATTAAAATTAATTTCATGCATTTATGGCTCTTAATAAAAGACGCCTGGCGAACAAAAAACTGGAAAGACAAGTTTCGAATTTGGTTCATGCCTCTAGGCTGGCGCCCTTCAGATGTGATTGAAAAGTACCCCATATATAAAATTGAAGATGTATATCATTTTAATAAGTATAATACAATTGCTTCTAAAGGCATGAAATTATATTTATGGATACAGCTCTTTTGTATGTTATTATTGGTAAGTTACTTATTTGGCAATGTGGCAAGCATTGGACATACTAACATTTTTATTTACGGTGCCTTCATTTATGCTCAAGTATACACACTTACAGAATTTATGGATAGAAATAAAAATGCCTGGATAGTAGAAACTATAAAAAATTTAGTTTGTATTTATGGCATTATTACAAATGGCGATTGGTTCGGGTCAAACCAACTTTCCACTTATATCTCCCCCATTATAATAATATACTTTATTTTCAGTACAGTAGCGGTATATTATTTTTCAAAAATTGAAAATAGCACTACAATAACTACTCAAGAATAATTAGAAATAGTAGAATTACTAAAACTTGAAAAGCTTTTATATTAAAGTATAGGTTCTTTAGTAAAATTGCCATTCACTACCCTCCATATACTTAAAGGGTTTCCATTTTGTAATGCTTCTGGTAATAAATGATTTAACCAGTTTTGAAAACAAATAGGCCTAAGCCATCTTTTTGCTGCATGCACACCAACAGCAGTAAATCGGCTATCGCTGCTGGCAGGATAGGGTCCGCCATGTACCATACTATCACAAACTTCTACACCTGTTGGCACTCCATTTAACAACACTCTTCCTGCAATACTAATTGACATATTTAATAGATCATTCGCATTAGATAAATCAATATCGGTACCCATTATGGTAGTAGAAATTTGCCCCTTAAGACTTTGCCAAACCTCTTTTAACTCCTGTATTGAAGTACATTGTACTAATATAGAATAAGGGCCAAAAACTTCTTCTGCTAATGCTGGATTAGTTAAAAAAGAAGCTCCATCAATAGTAGTAAGCAATGCATGATCATTATTTAAAGAAGGTATTTTGTTGGTTAAATTTTTAATACCTTTTTGTGAAAGAACATGGTTTGTATTTTTTATATAGGCCGATTCAATATCTGCATGTAACATTTTTGAAGGAATGGTGGCGTTCATTTCATGAGCTAATATTTTTGCAAAATTATTTAAGGCTTCACTTTTAATGCCAATTAAAATTCCTGGATTGGTACAAAATTGCCCCATTCCCAAAGTAATAGATGCTGCATAATTTTGAGCAATACTTTGAGCATTTTTTTCGAGGGTATCTGGTAATAATAGAACAGGATTCACACTACCCATTTCAGCAAAAACAGGAATGGGATTTTTTCTAGCGCTTGCATAATCTAATAAAGCACGACCTCCTGATCTGGATCCAGTAAAACCCACTGCATAAATATTTTCATCTTGCACTAATGTTTTTCCAACTTCAAAACTGGTTTCAGTGACATGTTGAAAAACATTAGAAGGCATATTAGTGCTCTGAGCTGCTCGTACAATAGCATCTGCAACTAAATTAGAAGTTGCTATATGAGCTGGATGTGCTTTTACAATAACTGGACAACCCACTGCCAAAGCGCTTGCCGTATCTCCCCCCGCAGTGGAATAGGCAAAAGGAAAATTACTCGCCCCAAATACTACCACAGGCCCCAGTGGATGCAACATTTTACGAATGTCAGGTTTGGGTGGAGTTTTAGTTGGAATAGCAGTATCAATACTAGCTTCTACATAATTACCTTCTTTCAACATAGTAGCAAACATGCGTAATTGAAAACAAGTTCTACCTCTTTCTGCTTGCAATCGATTCAGTGGTAAATTAGTTTCTATTTGAGCTTGTTCTAATAATGTAGCTCCCAATGCTTCAATATTATTCGCTATGGTTTCTAAAAATAGAGCTCTTTGCAAGGATGATACGAATGCATACTTTTCAAAAGCGATAGAAGCTTTTTTTGTGATTTCAGAAATACTACTCATTCTATTATATATATGTTATTACAAGCTATGAAATTCAGGAAGTGTAGGACGATTTTTTAATCCATGATCAATAATTGATTCAATTTTTTTTCTTTCCTCCCCTTCTAATATTAACCTAGGTCTTCTTACTATTTCAGAACCAATACCAGTTTTTGTCTCCGCCAACTTGATGTATTGAACTAATTTAGGATGAATATCTAATTCTAATAATGGCATGAACCATCTGTAGATCTCTGTAGCTTCTGCAATTTTTCCCGCTTTTGCTAATTTATAAACATACACGGTTTCTGCAGGAAAAGCACAAACTAAACCCGCGACCCAACCGTCTGCACCAAGCAATAACTCTTCTAAAGCCAAAGTATCAACACCACACAAAAGATAAAACCTGTCTTTGAACTTATTTCTCATTCTTGTAACATTCGTAATATCACGAGTAGATTCTTTAACTGCTTGAATATTGGGTATTTTGGCAAGCTCCTCAAACATATCAATGGTAACTTCTATTTTATAATCTACTGGATTATTGTAAATCATAATGGGAAGTGAAGTACTAGTAGCTATATCCTTAAAATATTGTACGGTTTCACGATGATCCGATTTATATCTCATAGGAGGTAGTAACATTAATCCTTTTGCTCCCCAGCTTTCGGCATCTTTTGCACATTGGATAGCCACACGTGTGCTTCCTTCTGCAATATTAATTACCACAGGAATTTTTCCATCTACGATTTTAACGGTTTCTTTTACTAAGATTTCTTTTTCGGCATTAGTAAGTACACTTGATTCCCCCAATGTACCACCTAAAATAATTCCATTCACCCCTGCTGCCATTTGAGCATTTATATTTTTGGTGAATAAACCCATATCTAAAGTATCTTCATTCGTAAACTTAGTTGTTACTGCTGGAAATACACCTTGCCAATTGATCGACATACAATTTTATTTAAAGTGATTAAATAGTAATTCAAATTAAGAAAAAATAATGAATATAAAAGGCTTAACTCACCAATTCCCCTTCAAGATCATAATCATAAGCTTTGGTAATTTTTACCATTACAAAGTCTCCGGGGTGCAAACGTTTAGTGGTATTTATCACTACTTCATTGTCTACTTCCACACTATCAAATTCACTTCTTCCAATATACCTACCTGCTTCTTTTTTATCAACTATAACTTTTAAGAGCATACCAATTTTAGCCTGGTTTTTTGCTAAACTAATCTCTTGTTGTACTTCCATAATTTCCTCAGCACGTCTTTGTTTTTCAGCAGCTGGCACATCATCCACCATTTCATGCGCCGATGTATTCTCCTCATGACTATAAGTAAATATACCTACCCTATCAAATTGGTGCTCTATTAAAAAACTTTTTAATTCTTCTATATCTTCTTGAGTTTCACCTGGAAAACCGGCAATTAAAGTAGTGCGTAGAGCTATACCTGGCACACGCTTTCTAATTTCTTTAATAAGAATACCCATCTCTTCTTTAGTAATATTTCGCTTCATGGATGAAAGCATCTTATTACTTGCATGTTGTAAAGGAATATCCAAGTATTTACAAATAGTTTTATGAGCACTCATAACATCTAATACCTCCAAAGGGAATTTACTAGGATAAGCATAATGTAAACGAATCCACTGCAAACCATTTACTTTTGCCAGTGCATTTAATAAATCGGGTAAAGCTCTTTTTTTATAAATATCTAAACCATAGTAGGTTAGCTCTTGCGCAATTAACATGACTTCTTTCACTCCTTTTTTTACTAAACTTTCAGCTTCCAATACTAATTGTTCAATAGTTTTACTCACATGTTGCCCTCTCATTAAAGGAATGGCACAAAAGGAACAAGTTCTATTACAACCTTCACTAATTTTTAAATATGCATAATGAGAAGGAGTGCTTAATAACCTCTCCCCAACAAGCTCCGCTTTATAATTGGCATTAAGTGTATTTAATATAAGAGGCAATTCCATTGTTCCAAACCAAGCATCCACTTCTGGAATTTCTGTGGCTAAATCATTTTTGTATCTTTCACTTAAGCAACCCGTAACGTATACTTTATCTAATTTTCCTTTTTTCTTTAAAGCTACTTGATCTAAAATAGTATTTACACTTTCTTCTTTAGCTTTATCAATAAAACCACAAGTATTCACCACCACTATATTATGGTCTAATTTTTTATTCTCATGAACTACCTCAATTTCATTTGCCAATAACTGACCACTTAACATCTCACTATCCACTAAGTTTTTGCTACAACCTAATGTGATAATGTTGACTTTATTTTGTTGTAGTGTTTTAGCTTTCATAGGAAACATTAAATGAT
>CAZWTV010000056.1:0-11260 GCA_964637225.1 uncultured Sediminibacterium sp. | reverse complement strand
AATAATTTAAAAGTTGAATTAGATAAAGCACATGATACACTTAGTATTTAATACAGCAGATGTAGCTTCCATAAAAGCTGCCATTGAATTAGATGACTCCTTGACGGGTAAAATTGTTGAAATAAAAGACGATTATGCAGTGGGCCCCATTTATAATATTTACGAAGAGGATGGCTTTATTTCCAGGCGTGAATGGTGGAAAAATGTATTATCCTTTTCACCGTATGAAGATCAGTTATCTATTGTAAATGATCCTGCAACGGTGAAACAACTTATTCAAGATTTAGATCAAAACCCAGAAGAAGAATTGTGGTGTTGGATGGGACAAAATGCACATGATGTTTGTGGTTATTACTGGTTAATGAGTCAATTAAAACCCTTTCAAGGTAGATTACATGTTTTGTATTTGAATAATTTACCATTTTTAAATGAAAAAGGACA
Source organism: uncultured Sediminibacterium sp. (assembly GCA_964637225.1). Taxonomy (GTDB): domain Bacteria; phylum Bacteroidota; class Bacteroidia; order Chitinophagales; family Chitinophagaceae; genus Sediminibacterium. Next base: position 10,819 of record CAZWTV010000056.1, on the reverse strand, counting down.
ATTATTTTATCCTAGTTATTTAAGTGAAATTCAGCCTAAAGAATTTTTAAAAGCTAAAAAATTAGCAAGACCCATTACACTAAGTGAATTTGAAATAGATCCAGATGAATGGAAAAAATTATGTCAAGAAAATGAAGGAGTTCGTTTTTTAGAAGGAGGAAAAAAATTGGTGAGCTTACCCATAAGTTATTATGATAAAGAAATTTTGTCATTATTAAATAAAAACGCACAAAAGTTGACAACTGCATTGTCTCATGTCATAAATAAAATGAAAGTGAAAACAGGTGATGCATTTATTGTTTCAAGATTAAAAGCAATGGAAGAGCTAGGTAAAATAATGTTTACTGGAAATTGGCAGAAAGGCTGGAAAGATATAGTAGTACAATTACCAGGGGGCTCTAGTGTGGTGGAAGAAGAATAAGCAATTGTAAAAAAAGTAATCTAAATAGAGTTACATGAATGTAAATGTTTCTAAAATAAATGTAAAAGCAATAGATGAACGTGGAGCATTACATTATTTTAGTACTGAGAGATCTGGAGAGTATTTATTAGTATATAGAAAAAAAGATTCTATAAGTGGACAGCATTATCACAAAGGGAAATCACCTGGTAAGAATCCTGAAGAAATGATATTGGTGCAGGGATCCCTTAAGTTGCAATGGAAAAATATGCTTACCCATGAACAAGGAAGTATCATGGTAGAAGCACCTTCCAGAGTTACCATTGAAGCGAATGTTTGGCATGAAGTACAGGCTTTGACAGATATTATTTTTATAGAATTAAATAGTTTAGCAGAGGGTAGTGAAGATACCTTCCGATGCTAATGAATAGGAAATATGGCAAAAGACAAAAATATAAATAAGGTAACTGAGAATGCATCTGGTTTACAGGGCCAATATAAAAATTGGTTTTTAGACTATGCTTCTTATGTAATATTAGAGCGTGCTGTACCTGCTATTGAGGATGGACTCAAACCAGTTCAACGCAGAATTTTGCATTCCATGAAAGAAATGGATGATGGTAGGTTTAATAAAGTTGCGAATATCATTGGTCAAAGTATGCAATACCATCCGCATGGAGATGCTAGTATTGGCGATGCATTGGTGAATATGGGCCAAAAAGATATGCTCATAGAAACACAAGGTAACTGGGGTGATGTTAGGACTGGAGATGATGCTGCTGCTGCAAGGTATATAGAAGCTCGATTAAGTAAGTTTGCCCTTGAAGTTGCTTTTAATGGTAAAACCACCGATTGGGCTATAAGTTATGATGGTCGTAAACAAGAACCTATCACGCTTCCCATGAAGTTTCCCTTGTTATTAGCACAAGGGGCTGATGGAATAGCAGTAGGTTTATCAACTAAAATTCTTCCTCATAATTTTATTGAAATAAATGAAGCTGCCATAAAACATTTAAGAGGAAAAAAATTTCAATTATATCCCGATTTTCAAACAGGGGGTATGATAGACGTTAGTAATTATAATGATGGTAGAAGAGGTAGTAAAATTAGAGTAAGGGCCCATATTGAAGAATTAGATAAAAAAACATTAATTATTAAAGATGTACCCTATGGGGTGACTACTACACAATTAATGGAAAGTATTACAAAAGCTAATGATCAAGGTAAAATAAAAATAAAAAAAGTAACCGATGTAACTGCTGCTGAAGTAGAAATACAAATAGATTTAGCTACAGGTATTTCCCCAGATATTACCATAGATGCTTTATACGCATTTACCGATTGTGAAATTAGTATATCCCCTAATGCCTGTGTAATTGTTCAACAAAGGCCTCAATTTTTAGGTGCTTCCGATTTATTGCGTCATTCAGTAGACCATACCAAGAACTTATTGGAAATGGAATTAAAAATTGAATTAAAAGAATTAGAGGAAAAATGGCATTTTACAAGTTTGGAAAAAATATTTTTTGAAGAAAAAATATATAAAGAATTAGAGAAAAAACATGCCCATTGGGATAAAGTTATAGAAGCTATTGGACAAGCCTTTGAGCCTTATAAGAAAAAATTTAAAAAACCTATTGAGCGAAACGATTTACTTAAATTAACCGACAAGCCAGTAAGAAGAATATATAAATTAGATATTGACGAATTAAACGCTCAAATAAAAACAATAGAGGAAGAAATTAGAGAAGTAAAAAATCACTTAGCTAATTTAGTAGATTATGCAGTAGCTTATTTCGAAAACTTATCTAAAAAATATGGTAAAGGCAAAGAAAGAAAAACAGAGATCAAAGAATTTGACACCATTCAAGTAAAACAAGTTGCTATTGCGAATACTAAGTTATACATTAACAGAGCTGAAGGATTTATTGGTACAAGTTTAAAGAAAGATGAATTTTTATGTGATTGTACCGATTATGACGACATTATTGCTTTTGCAAAATCGGGAGTTATGAAAGTGGTAAAAGTGTCAGATAAAGTTTTTATTGGAAAAGACATTTTGCATGCTGCAGTTTTCCAAAAAAATGATGAACGAACCACTTATAATATGATTTATACCGATGGTGCCTCTGGTATTACTTATGCTAAACGCTTCAATGTAACAGGTATCACCAGAGATAAAGAGTATATTTTAACTAAAAGTGTAGAGAAGTCTAAAGTACATTACTTATCGGTAAATTTGAATGGAGAAGCCGAGTCGGTGAAAGTGATACTAAGTCCCAATTGTAGTGCACGTATCAAAGAGTTTGATTTTTTCTTTGATTCCTTAGAAGTTAAAGGGAGAAGTAGTGTAGGTAATCAAGTTACCAAATACCCTGTGAAAGCAATTAAATTAAAAGAGGCTGGTAAAAGTACTTTGTTGGGACGTAAACTTTGGTTTGATGATAAATTTGGACGTTTAAATACCGATCAAAAAGGGATTTATCTGGGAAGTTTCGAAGAAGAAAAATTATTAGTGATTACCAAAGACGGAAACTATGAAGTTACCGATACGGAACTCAGCCAGAGATTTGATCCTGAAAAAGTCATATTTATTGAAAAATTTGACCCTCAAAAAGTTGTTACTGCAGTTTATTTAGATAAAGAAAAACTTCAATTTAATATTAAACGTTTTACTATTGAAACTACTACACTAAGAACTGCATTTTCTTTTATAAAAGAAGGGGCTGGTAATTATGTAGCAGCTGTTTCAACATTTGCAGAACCTATTTTAGTTGTAAATACAGGAAGGGGTTCACAAGTAAGAAAGGCAAAATTTAAAGTAAGTAAAATGGTGGATATTATGGGATGGAAAGCAGTAGGAACTAAACTTCTTGATTTTTCTAAAACCGTTGAAATGAATTGGGAAAACAAAGTTGTCATAAAAGACCCTAACGATACACAACCTGAATTGTTTTAAATTTTAATATATGTCAACTATTGCGGTAGGTCAGTTTAATTTGATGCGTGTAGATAGAAAAGTTGATTTTGGTTTTTATATGGAGGATGGGGCAGAGGGAATTTTACTTCCAAAAAGATTTGCACCCTCAGGTTTAAAAATTGGAGATACTATTAGTGTATTTATCTATCACGATTCAGATAATAGATTAATTGCAACTACACAAGAACCATATGCAGTTGTAGGAGATATTGCTGCTCTTAAAGTTGTTGAAGTTACTTCTCAAGGTGCTTTTTTAGATTGGGGATTGATGAAGGATTTATTTGTACCGGTTTCTCAACAACTTTCTACCATGCGAAAAGGTGGAAAGTATTTGGTAAAAGTATATATAGATGCCCAAACAGGAAGAGTTGCAGCAACCGAAAAAATTGATAAGCAAATTAGTAATGAACATTTAAGTGTTAAAGAAGGGCAAAAAGTTAAAATTCAAGTATATCGTGAATCAGAAATAGGTTATGTGGTGATTGTGAACCAATTACACCAAGGTCTCGTATATAAAAATGAAGTATTTACTCATTTACATATTGGTCAAATCATAGAGGATGCCTATATCAAAAAAATTAGAGAGGATAACAAACTAGATGTTGGCATTGGTAAGCAAGGTGAGGAAAAATTGGTGGAAGAGCATCAAAAAATTTTAACTTTGTTAAAATCTCATAAAGGATTTTTACCTTATCATGATAAATCGGCACCTGAGGATATTTATGCTTTTTTTGGCATGAGTAAAAAAGCATATAAAATGAATATTGGCATGTTGTATAAAATGAATTTAATAACAATTAAAGAAGACGGTATTTATCTCATTGCTGAAGAGGCATCAAATTAAATTAAAAAATATGAGTAAGGAAGTATATGTAGTTGCTGCAGTGAGAACTCCCATTGGTTCCTTTGGAGGTAGTTTAAGTAGTCTCAGTGCCACTCAACTAGGTGCCATTGCCATTAAAGGTGCTTTAGAAAAGTCTAATGTATCCAAAGAAATGATAGATGAAGTTATTATGGGCTCTGTTATGCAAGCGGGTTTAGGTCAAGCACCTGCTAGACAGGCAGCTAAAGCTGCAGGCTTGCCTAATAAAGTTATTTGCACTACCATTAATAAGGTATGTGCAAGTGGCATGAAAGCCATTGCCATAGCGGCACAAAATATAATGCTTGGCGATGCAGATGTTATTATTGCGGGTGGAATGGAAAGTATGAGTAATGTGCCTTTTTATAATACCACACAAAGATGGGGTCATAAATATGGAGATACGATACTTCAAGATGGAATTGCCAAAGATGGCTTGGTAGATGTTTATGATAAAGTGGCAATGGGTAATTTTGCAGATACCTGTGCTTTGCAATATAAAATAAGCAGGGAATCTCAGGATGCATTTGCTCAAGCTAGTTATAAAAAAGCACAGCAAGCAGTTGAAAACGGATGGTTCAAAGAAGAAACGATTCCCGTTGAAATACTGCAAAAAAAAGGACCTTCAATAGTTATTGAAAAGGACGAAGAACCTTTTAAAGTAAATTTTGATAAGCTAACCAAATTAAATCCTGCTTTCACTAAAGAAGGAACTGTTACAGCTGCTAATGCAAGTACAATGAATGATGGAGCAGCTGCTGTAATTTTAATGAGTGCTGAAAAAGCTATAGAGTTAGGAATTCCTCCTCTTGCTAAAATTAAAAGTTATGCAGATGCAGAGCAGGAACCTCAATGGTTCACAACTTCTCCTGCCTTAGCTTTACCCAAAGCCTTAGATAAAGCCAATTTAAAAATTAGTGATATTCAATTTTTTGAATTTAATGAGGCTTTTTCAGTGGTAGGTATTGTTAATACAGAAATTTTAAAAATTGATTCATCAAAAGTAAATATTCATGGGGGTGCTGTGGCTTTAGGTCATCCACTGGGATGTAGTGGAGCTAGAATTATTGTGACGCTAATTCATATTTTGCGCAAACAAAATGCAAAATACGGGGCAGCTGCAATTTGTAATGGAGGGGGTGGTGCTTCTGCTATGGTTCTTGAAATATTATAAAAATGCTTGTTCTTGAATTTCTTCCATTTGAATACCCCCGTGGCTCTCATCATAAATACATTTCCCATTTTTGATTAATAATACTTGTGGTGATTCATGATTTACATTAAAACTTTCGGCAATTTCTTTTGAAATATTTCTAAAGTTTAATAAATCCAAGTAATAAAAATCAATATCTTTTGGAATTTCTGATCTTTCTAGTCTAGCTAAAGCCATTTTACTAATGCTACAAGTAGTACTGTGTTTAAGAATTAATTGAGGCCTAGTAAAAGAGGATTCTTTTATTTGTTCAATTTGTTTACTCTCTGTTATAGGAATCCATTGCATATATTCTATTTTAAAATGCAAATTTAATACATAATTTATTATTTAAATAGTATCATCGTCATGATTTTAATCATCCAGGTTTAATTAACTTTACATATAAATTATTTTATGCGTTTACAATTAAATAGGGCAATTTGTTTTATTGATTTAGAAACCACTGGTATTAATGTTAGTACAGATAGAATTGTAGAATTGGCTATTGTTAAAATAATGCCAGATGGTTCAAAGCAAATAAAAAGAAAGTTGGTCAATCCTGAAATGCGAATTCCTGCTGCAGCCACTGAGGTGCATGGTATTTCAGATGCCATGGTACAAAAGGCGCCTACCTTTAAACAAATAGCCAATGAAGTAAAACAATTTATGGAAGGGGCGGATCTAGCAGGATATAATAGTAATAGATTTGATATTCCCATGCTCAACGAAGAATTTTTAAGAGTAGGAATTTCGGTGAATTTTGAATCTAGAAAGTTATTAGATGTACAAAAAGTATTTCACATGATGGAGCAAAGAACTTTATCTGCTGCATATAAATTTTATTGTAATAAAAATTTAGATGACGCTCATAGTGCTGAAGCAGATGCTACTGCTACTTGGGAAATATTAGAAGCACAATTAGAAAAATATCCATCTTTAGGTAACACAGTAGAATCTGTTGTAAAATTTACTGGAGAAGATCAAATAATTGATTTTGCACGCAGACTGGTTTTTGAAAATGGGGTTGAGGTATTCAATTTTGGTAAACATAAAGGAAAGCCTGTAAGTCAAGTACTTAAGGAAGAGCCACAATATTATGACTGGATAATGAAAGGAGATTTTGCACTTCATACGAAACAAAAACTTACAGAAATACTCAATAAGACCATTCTTAATAAGTAAGAGTTAGTTTTTTCTCTTTTTTTCGTACTTTTAACTGAAGACCCCCCATTGAAAAGTGAAAAAAATTGTCTTAATACCAACTTATAATGAAAAAGAGAATGTCTCTGCGATTTTACATGCAGTTTTAGGACTTTCTTCGGATTATCATGTACTCATTATTGATGACAACTCTCCCGATGGCACTGCAGCTATTGTGGAATCGTTTATGAGTAAATTTTTAAATAGATTATTTATTCTTAAAAGACCTGCTAAACAAGGATTGGGTAGAGCTTATATTCAAGGATTTAAATGGGCTTTAGAACACCAATATGATTATATTTTTGAAATGGATGCCGATTTTTCGCATAATCCAAATGATCTGGATCGGTTATGGGCGGCATGTGAACATAAAGGTGCAGATGTTTCCATTGGAAGCAGATATGTTAAAGGGGGTGAAACAGAGAATTGGCCCATTGATAGAAAAATTTATTCTTTAGGAGGTTCCGCTTATACAAGAATTATTACTGGTATGCCCATAAAAGACCCTACAGCTGGTTTTATCTGTTACAAAAATGAAGTGCTTGCTGATATTAATTTAGACTCTATACATTTTGTAGGATATGCATTTCAAATAGAAATGAAATTTGCAGCTTGGAAACTGGGATATAAAATTAAAGAAGTGCCTATAACATTTGTAGATAGAAAAATTGGAATAAGTAAAATGTCCAAAGGAATTATAAAAGAAGCTATGTTAGGAGTATTGAATATGCAATGGCAGGCTACGACTGGAAAATTTATTAAAATGATAAAAAGAATGCGTGTCAACTTTTAGGAGGGCTTTATTACAACTTCATATTTTTGTTTTCTTAGCAGGCTTAACTGGCTCTTTAGGTTTTTTAATAAAACTCAATGGATTGGTTCTTGTTTTTTATAGAATTCTAATTACTGTTATAGTTCTATGGGTACTATCTTTTTTTCAAAAAAATAAACGAAAGTATGATAGAAAGACCAAGTTATCCTTAATTGCGACTGGAATTATTATTGCACTTCATTGGGTTTGTTTTTATCAAAGTATTAAATTGGCCAATGTTTCTATTGCACTAGTCTGCTTTTCAAGTACCAGTTTATTTACCTCTTTACTACATCCTTTTTGGAAAAATGCTAAAATTCAGTTTGTTGAAATACTTATTGGTTCTCTAAGTATATTGGGTATTTTTCTCATATTTCATTTTGATTCTCAATATAGATTAGGCATCCTGGTAGGATTAGCTTCTGCTTTGTTTGCTGCTATTTTTTCTATTATAAATAAAACTTTTACAAATCGTATAGATATACAAACTATTCAAACATATGAAATGCTGGGGGGACTCTTTTTTTTATTCCCATTCATTATAATTTTTGCTTTACAAACACAATTTAATACCCATGGTTTTATTCCTACTAAGATGGATTGGTTTTGGTTATCTATTTTAGCCATTGCTTGCACCGTATGGTCAAATCACTTAATGCTTTCTGCTCTAAAACAAATTAGTGCATTCACACTTAATGTAACATTAAATCTTGAACCAGTATATGGTATTCTGCTTGCCTTTATTTTATTCAAAGAACAAAAACAATTAGGGTTAAGTTTTTATGCTGGAATTCTTTGTATTATAATATCTGTTCTCGTTCAAATGAATAGAGTAATGAAGTCTCATCGTGCAAAGTAAGGACAGCTTCTTTACTTCTAAAATTCGTAAATAAAGCCTACAGTAGGTGTTACAAAAATGGTATTGTTTTCATATAAAGTAGGAACCGCATTTGACCCATCTTTTTTAAGAGCAAGACCGTCTGTTGTTTTGAAAGTACCATTTTCTTCATAGGAAAAAATATAGAAGGGAGGTGAAATTGTTTTAGCTCCATACCAATTGGTGATATCAATATAAAAATCAAAAGTTGATTTTTTATAATTATACTTTTTATCTAGTCTTATATCACTTGAATGAAAGGGACTATTGCGTAATGTATTAATTTTTGAATAATCAAATATGCCCACACCTAGTGTAGCAAAATTGAGTTTGCTTAGATTCATATCATACGGAGTATAAGGGGCACCCCCTTGGTATCTGAATTTAATACCCAATTCCCAGTTTTTATTAAACTTGTATCCTCCAGTTAAACTTAATAAATGAATATTTTCCCAAGAACTAGGGCTATACTTTCCGTCTATGTTAGTATATGCACTTCTAAAAAAACTATAACTAGCAACACCAAAAAAACGTTTAGTTAATTTTTGTTGTGCGAATAATTCAAAACCATAACTTCTTCCAAAGCCATTTGTAGAGATAGCTTCATTACCTAAAATATTAAAATCGGCTCCTAAATTCGATAAACTAATACCTTTCTCTTTACTAATAGGTACTCCTGTATATCTTTTATAAAAAACCTCTGCTGTAAAGCGGGTAGATTCTGAACGTATGTATTCTAAACCTGTTACGTAATGAAAGCTACCAATATAACTAGCCTCTTTATTCAAATAATTGCCCATGATATCTTTAAATCCTAATGCGGTATTAGGTGCCAATTTAAAATATTTGCCAATGGAAGCATTCCAAGTAAGTTGATCAGTTAAAACTAAACTTAAGCCAATTCTTGGAGAAATTTGACGAAAAATTTGATTGCCAGTATTGGTGAAGGTATTTCCATCTTTTCTAATGCCTGCACTTATACCTAATCTATTATTAAAGGCTCTTTTTCCCATTTGAAAAAAAGCACCATATTTTTTATAATTGAAACTACTACTATATCGAATGTATGTTTTGGGACCTAGGGTAGGTAAACTATTATTGGGAAATAAGTTATTATATTTTATTAATTGATAGGTGCTATTATCATAATTGATATCTGTCAAATTAAAACCTGTAGTAAATTTAATACCAAGCAAACTTTTTGAAATATCCCAACGAATAGTATTGCCAATATCATTAGAATTATAATCAAAGGTTTTTTCTCCCTTATTGGGATCTAAATTATTCTCATACTTTTCATTGACATTGTATAAATTATTTTTACTCAAAGCTAGGTTCCAATATCCTTTTTTAATTAAATGTTTAAGTGTCATTCCCATAGTGTAACTCCATTGATTGATAGAGGGACTAGCATTCAAGGCATAAATTTTTTGGGGAGTGGCATTTCTGGGTGCTGCAAAAGAAAATTCATCAATAGCGCCTACTCCAATAAAAGTTAAAGTTGTTTTGGGATCAATACTATGTGTCACTTTAAATTGGTAATCCCAATAGTTGGGTCTTATGGGTAAATCTAAAACGTGAAATAAAAACTGCAAATAACTTCGTCTTGCTGAAACTAAAAATGTGGTTTTACCATTTTGTGATAAGGGGCCTTCCAATGTGCTAGCAAATTCAGTAGCACCCATTCTTATATTTCCTTGCAATTTGTCGGTGTTGCCTCTTTTTTGTTTGAACTCAAAAACAGAAGATAATGCGTTATCAAATTTAGCATCAAAAGCAGAGGAACTTAATTTCACTTCATCTATAAAAGAAACGTTTAATATTCCTTGAGGACCGCCCGCACTACCTTGTGTACTGAAATGATTTATAACAGGAATTTCAATACCATCTAAATAAAATACGTTTTCATTGGGAGCACCTCCTCTGACAATGATATCGTTTCTAAATCCTGCACCTGTACTAGCAGAACCAGTGACACCCGGCAAAGATTGAACCACTTTAGATATATCGAAATTACTACCTGGACTAGATTTTATTTCCTCTGAAGTTAATTTCTGAACACTTAAAGGAGTTTCTAAAGTAGCAGCTCTCACAGTTTTTCTATTGCCACCTACTCTTACTTCTGCTAATTGAAAAGACGCTGGTATTAATTCTACTGTATTACTTACTTCATTTCCAGAAGTAACAATAACATTAAATAAAGTGAGGGGGTAAAATCCAATAGAATTAAATTTTATTTGATATTGTCCAGTGGGTATTGATTTTATGGAATACTTTCCATTGCTATCTGTCAAAGTGGAAAAAGGGGTATTTAAAACTTTCACAGCAACACCCGCTATGGGAAATTGAGTATTTTTATCTACTACCCAGCCTGAAATATTTCCTTTGTTTTGTGCAAAAACATAGGTGGCAAAAAATAGGGATAGTGTAAGAAAAATACCTCTCATAATATTATATAAAAATGTAAAATTAAGATAAAAAAGAACTAAAAACT
>CAZWTV010000055.1:0-11338 GCA_964637225.1 uncultured Sediminibacterium sp. | reverse complement strand
TCTCAAAGTACAGACCATTTGAAAGCTTGGGTGGAAACTTATATGGAACTTAGTACTTGTCCGACTTGTTTAGGAGCAAGATTGAGAAAAGAAAGTTTATGGTTTAAAGTAAACGAAAAAAATATTGCCTCTTTAAATGAAATGCATTTAGATGCTTTGCAAGATTGGTTTAAAAAATTACCTTCTAAGCTAGATAAAAAAGATACTCAAATTGCAACAGGAATTTTAAAAGAAATTGATGATCGTATTTCTTTTTTGATGAATGTAGGCTTATCTTATTTATCCTTAAATAGGCCTTCTAAATCCCTCAGTGGTGGAGAGTCTCAAAGAATAAGATTGGCCACTCAAATTGGCTCTCAATTACAAGGTATAACTTACATTTTGGATGAACCATCCATAGGGCTTCATCAAAGAGATAACCTAAGGCTTATTACTGCATTAAAGCAATTACGTGATATCGGAAATACGGTTTTGGTGGTGGAGCATGATAAAGATATTATGATGGCTGCCGATTATTTAGTAGATATTGGTCCTAAAGCTGGTTTTCATGGTGGTCATATAGTAGCTCAGGGTAAACCACATGAAATTATACAATTAAAATCCGATACTGCTTTGTTTTTGGCTGGTAAAAAGAAAATAGAAATTCCCAAAGAAAGAAGAAAAGGTAATGGTTTATATATACAAATTTTAGGCGCCACAGGTAATACGCTTAAGAAAGTAAATTGTAGTTTCCCTTTGGGAACTTTTACCGTAGTAACAGGGGTGAGTGGAAGTGGTAAGTCTACTTTAATTAATGAAACTTTATATCCGATACTTTCACAATATTGTTATAAAAGTAAAACCAAACCCATGCCATTTAGTAAAGTGGAAGGTTTGGAAAATATAGATAAAGTAATTGAGATAGACCAATCTCCCATTGGTAGAACACCCAGGTCTAATCCTGCCACTTATTGCGGTTTTTTTACAGACATCCGCACTTTATTTGCATCTGTGCCGGAAGCAAAGATTAGAGGTTATCAAGCAGGTCGATTTTCTTTCAATGTTAAAAGTGGTCGATGTGAGGTTTGTGAAGGGGGTGGCATGCGTGTCATAGAAATGAATTTTTTGCCCGATGTTTACGTGCATTGTGAAAAATGTGGCGGCAAAAGATATAATCGAGAAACTCTAGAAATTAGATACAGAGGAAAATCAATCAGTGATGTATTAAATATGACAGTGGAAGAAGCCTGTGAATTTTTTCAAGCAGTACCCTTTATATATAGAAAATTAAAAGTTTTATTAGAAGTAGGTTTGGGTTATATCACTTTGGGACAGTCTGCAGTCACTTTGAGTGGTGGAGAGGCGCAAAGGGTTAAGTTAGCTACAGAATTAGGTAAAAAAGATACAGGTAAAACATTTTATATACTGGATGAACCCACTACAGGTTTACATTTTCAAGATATTCAATTATTGATTGGGGTTTTAAACCGATTAGTAGAAAGAGGCAATACCGTACTAGTCATTGAACATAATATGGATGTAATAAAAGTGGCAGATCATATTATAGATTTAGGTCCAGAAGGAGGAAGTGGGGGAGGGTGTATACAATTTACAGGTACTCCTGAGCAAATGATTAAAAAATCAAAAACACATACTGCTAAGTTCCTAGCACTTGAAATGAATAGCTAATCAAATTAAATTCGGATCATTGGAATATGATCAATCTCATCTTCTAAATAAATATCTCCCGATTGTTCAAAACCTTGTTCGTTGTAAAACTTCTTTAAGTACAATTGTGCTCCAATTTTTATAGGACCTTTTCCAAAAAGCCTTTCACATTCTTTAATAGAATATTGCATGAGTGCTTTACCAATTCCCAAACCTCTATGTCTTGTAGCATTTACCACGCGACCAATACTCTGATAGCCATCATACATAATATTTTTATCAAATAAACGAGTAGTAGCTACTACTTCCTCTGCTAAATAACCAATGGTATGAAATGCTTTTTGGTCGTTATTATCAATATCTAAGAAAATACATTTTTGTTCAACTACAAAAACCTCACTTCTTAATTTTAATATTTGATATAATTCTTCAGCTGAAAGTGCATGAAAAGGTTTAGTAACCCATTGTAGGTTGATTGAGTGGCTCATACAATAAAAATACTAATAAATTAAATAGTTTATTTTAAAAATTAAGCTTAATAACCATATTTACCTTTCCAGCGCTCTTGTAAAAATTTTTTAATTTCTTGTTCACGATTATTTTTTTGAGGTTGGTATAGAGTTGTATTTTTAATAGTCTCTGGAAGGTATTCCTGTTCAATGAAATTATTTTCACCTTTATGTGAGTATTGATAGTCTTTGCCGTAAGATAAGTCTTTCATGAGTGAAGTAGGTGCATTACGTAAATGTAAGGGTACTGGTAAATTCCCGGTTCTTTCAACTAAAGCTAGTCCTTTACTAATAGCTTCATAGGAAGCATTACTTTTGGGTGAGCTAGCTAAATAAATGGCACATTGAGATAATATAATTCTGCTTTCGGGATAACCAATTTTCATAACAGCATCAAAGCAGGCATTGGCTAGTAAAAAAGCATTTGGGTTCGCATTGCCAATATCTTCACTTGCAAATATTAGCATTCTTCTTGCAATAAATTTAACATCTTCTCCTCCAGCAATCATTCTAGATAACCAATAAACTGCACCGTTGGGATCTGAACCTCTCATACTTTTAATAAAGGCAGAAATAATGTCGTAATGTTGTTCTCCATTTTTATCATAAAGGGCCACATGTGTTTGTGCCACTTGCATAACCCAGTCATTTGTTATAACAAGTGGGGAATTATCTTTTTCTATATCTATTAAAGCTTCTACGGCTAATTCTAAAAGGTTTAATAATTTTCTTCCATCTCCTGCAGCTAATTGAAATAAAGCTTCTGTTTCTTTGATGTCAATATTATATCCTTTGAATAAATTGTCTTTATCGACAGCTTTTTGAATGAGCTGCAACAGGGCCTTTTCCTCCAGTGCTTTTAAAATAAATACCTGACATCTACTTAATAAAGCACTATTTACTTCAAAGCTTGGATTTTCGGTAGTGGCACCAATCAAGGTTATTATACCTTTTTCAACGGCACTTAGAAGTGCATCTTGTTGGCCTTTATTGAATCGGTGTATCTCATCGATAAATAAAATAGCACCAGGTTTTGTTTTTGCGTCTTCAATCACTTCTCTTAGTTCCTTTACTCCGCTGCTTATAGCACTTAATTGATAATATTGGGTCTTAATACTAGTGGCAATAATAGTGGCTAAAGTAGTTTTACCTACTCCTGGAGGACCCCAAAGAATCATAGAAGGTACTTTTTCCTTGGCAATAGCTTTTTGTAAAACACTTTGCTGACTAGAAAGATGTTCCTGCCCCACTAAGTCGCTGAGTGTTTGAGGCCTTAATCTTTCCGCTAAAGGAATGGAATGGTTCATAACTATTCAAATAAATATTCATATTGTTTCACTAGACGAAGGCTAGTTCTTATATGAATAAGTCCTACAATACCAGTAAATAATAGAAATATTGATACCCCTTTTAATAGGGATAAAATTAGATTATTAGTAATTTCTTTAGGAATACCTGGTTGCTGATTCAAAAATTCCTCTATAAACTTCATTAAAACTGCATTACTTGAAATGAGTACACTAATGGAATTAATAAAAAACAAACTGCATAAAAAGAAACTTACATATGCATTTACCTTAATCCAATCTTTTAATTTAATCGATTGTGGTATTTCTCTTTCTATGCCCGTTTTTAAAAATCTGAAACTTGTAAAAGTATAGATAACTAAACAAGCTAAAATAAATACCATAATTAAAGCACTGGGATTAGATAAGGAAGAAAAGAATAATAGTATATCCAAAAATGCAAAGAATATAGAAATGGGAATGAGAATATAAGATAGTATTGTATATAGTTTCAAATTAGTAGCCATTAGTTGAAATCATTATTGTTATAAAAGAAAATAAGCTATCAATTACTTTAAATTCAATTTAATTTGTAATTCTTCAAATTGTTTTTCATCAATAGTGCTAGGGGCGTCTAGCATTACATCACGACCGCTATTGTTTTTAGGAAAGGCAATAAAGTCTCTAATACTTTCAGAGCCTCCTAATAAGGCACATAAACGGTCAAATCCAAAAGCAATTCCTCCATGGGGAGGAGCGCCAAATTCAAAAGCCCCTAATAAAAATCCAAATTTATGTTTCGCTTCTTCAGCACTCATGCCTAAAGCTGCAAACATTTTTTCTTGTAATGCTCTTTGAAAAATTCTAATAGAGCCTCCGCCAATTTCATTGCCATTTAAAACCATATCATATGCATTGGCTTTGATATTAGCATAGGGATGCTCTAGGTATTTGCTAGCGTCTTTAATTTCAGGTAGGTTGTTAATCATTATATTGATATGATCCGGCTTAGGAGAAGTGAAAGGATGATGTCTTGCTACCCAGCGATTACCTTCTTCATCATATTCAAATAAAGGGAAATCTAACACCCATAATAGTTTAAATTCATTTTCCTTTCTTAAGCCTAATTGTTTACCTAATTCTAATCTTAATTCACTTATGGCTTTACGAGTTCTTTCTTCTGGACCTGCTAAAATCAAAATTAAGTCACCAGCATTTGCTTCGGCAGCAGTGGCTATGGCTTTTAATTTATCTTCTGAATAAAATTTATCTATGCTGCTCTTGAAACTTCCATCGGTATTACATTTTATATATACCATTCCCTTCATTCCAATTTGTGGACGTTTCACCCATTCTGTTAATTCATCAATTTGTTTACGTGAATATTCGCTACAACCTTTCACTGCAATAGCAATGACTGTTTCAGCCTCATCAAATATTTTGAAATCTGCTCCATGTATAAGTGCTACTTTATCATTTTTTTGAGTGTATACGTGTGCAGGCTTTTTTAAATTACACAGCTGCATACCAAATCGAATATCTGGTTTATCGTTACCGTATAGCCACATCGCATCCTCCCAAGTCATTCTTTGTACCTGTTCGTTGTAATCAATATTTTTTACTTCTTTGAATATACTTTTTATCAAGCCCTCAAACATTTGTAAAATGTCTTCTTGCTCTACAAAACTCATTTCGCAATCTATTTGAGTGAATTCAGGTTGTCTGTCGGCTCTCAAGTCTTCATCTCTAAAGCATTTTACAATTTGATAGTAACGGTCATAACCACTTACCATTAATAATTGTTTGAATGTTTGAGGTGATTGTGGTAAAGCGTAAAATTCTCCAGGATTCATTCTACTAGGAACTACAAAATCACGCGCACCCTCTGGAGTTGATTTTATTAAAAAAGGAGTTTCAATATCTAAGAAGCCTTTTTCATGCAAGTAATTTCTTGTAGCTCGATTTACTTGATATCTTAATAATAAATTCTTTTTTACAGCATTTCTTCTTAAATCTAGAAAACGATATTTCATTCTCAAATCATCACCACCATCTGTATCATCTTGGATGGTAAAAGGGGGTACGATGGATGCGTTTAAAATGCAAAACTCAGTCACTTTTATTTCAATATCACCCGTGGGAATATTTGCATTTTTATTAGAACGTTCAATTACTGTTCCTTTGACTTGTATAACAAATTCACGGCCTAGGGGTTGATCGTCTAGTTGCCCTTGTAACTCTTCTCCCATTAAAAGTTGAGTAATACCATAGCGGTCTCTAAGATCTATAAATGTTATAGCTCCAAACTTTCGAATGGTTTGTACCCAACCAGCTAATGTTACATTTTTATTTACTGAATGAATATTCAATTCTCCACAATGGTGCGTACGGTACATAAATAACTTTTGATACAGTTTAATGAGCAAATATAGACCAATTCCGAGAAAATCCTCATCTTTGCGCCATGTACGATACTACGATATCTATCCAAGCTAGACGTGTTGTTTTATCTTGTTTTTTCTTTTTAACTGGTATTTGTTTTGCAAGTTGGGCAAGTCGTATTCCAGATATTAAAACACATTTGGGTTTGAGTGATGGAATATTTGGTGGTTTTTTGTTTTTTCTTCCCATTGGAACCTTTTTAGGTATTCCAATTTCAGGTAGTGTAACTGCAAAATTGGGTAGCAAGAAAATTATCATTCTGGCCTCTATATTGTATCCGCTTACGCTCATTTCATTAGGCTTTGTAAATTCTACGACTCATTTGGCCATTGCATTATTTTTATTTGGTATGGCCGGTAATTTATTTAATGTATCAGTGAATACACAAGCAGCTGCACTTTCTAAATTATTTGAAAAAAGTATCACATCTAGGTTTCATGGATTTTGGAGTTTGGCAGGATTTACCGGAGGAATATTTGGTGGATTTTTTGTGGCACATGCTATATCGCCTTTGCAGCAATTTACGATTGTGGCAATAGCAGGTTGGCTATTTTTGTATTTTGGACATCCTTATTTGTTACCTGGAGAACCCAATAAAAATCATGTATCTAAAATTTGGAATAAACCTACTCCATTAATGTGGCAATTTGGATTAATTGCTTTTAGTAATATGATTTGTGAAGGTATGATGTTTGATTGGAGCGGTGTATATTTTCAAGATATTGTAAAAGTATCCAATGAATGGAGAACTACTGGATATATTTGTTTTATGGGTTGTATGACAACAGGCAGAATGTTTTCTGATAATTTAATCAATTATTGGGGTGCAAGAAAACAATTAATTCTAAGTGGGCTAGTGGTAACATTTGGAATTATAGTAGCTACTTCTTATCCTCATTTAGTGGTGAGCTCGATTGGATTTATGTTAGTGGGATTTGGAGTATCATCGGTCATACCTACTATTTATGGTACAGTGGGGAGAACAACAGAACCTAGTAAAGTAAGTATTGCTCTTGCGTCGGTTTCTTCTGTGGGCTTTTTAGGATTTTTAATCGGGCCTCCTATCATAGGATTTTTATCACAAGCCATTGGATTGAGATGGGCTTTTTTAACCATTAGTAGTTTAGGAATTATTACAGCTTTGAGAGCGAATCAATTGAAGAAATATTTATAGTTTTTATAAGGTAGCTGTTTCTTTTTTATGTTTAGGTTTATAAATTAAATAATAGTAACCTAAAATTAAAACGCCGGTGATAAAAGGTACCATTGCTAATTGTTTCACTGTCATAGTGCCAAGTATAAGTTTATTGTCAACGCCAAAAAATTCACTACACATCCAAAAGGAGTTAGCCATAATCCAAACACTAATAGCCAAATTGTGGCATAATTCAGAAAAAATTTGTCTTGTTCGCCAAGCAATTACAATAGAAATGGTGAGCGTTGGAATAATCATAATAATGCCTAATGGTTTCCAAAACATACACCATGCAATGTCTTTGAAAAGCCAAAAAACAATATGCAAATTTTCCATTTTGCGATAAGCTATTGGAATATGATAAAAATTATTTTCTTGATTTTGATTCATTTGTAAATTTTTGGTGAATGGTATGAACTTTAAAATTATAAATTTTTTTATCTAAACTTTCAAGAATTTTAAGAACTAAGTAAATGTGTAAATCTTGCAATACTCGCTTCTGGGTGAATTGCGCTTTTATTTTCAATATGTTCTATTAATTGATGCGTAAAATAAGGAGCTAAAGAACAACCTTTAGTACCCATTCCATTACAAATGCCTATTTCAGAGTGCTTGGGGTGTATGCCTACAAAAGGCCTGCGTTCACTATTAGCAGGTCTAATACCTACTATATGATCTTTAACAGTGAATGGAACTTTTAGTAAATGAGTAAGGCTTTCTATTGTTTTTTGTTTAAAAGTTTCTGTAGGATTGATATGGGAATACTCCCATTCAAAACTTGATCCTACCCAAAACAAACTGTCTTTCCAAGGGACAATCGATAAATTATTTTTGTAAATAGTATCTGCGGGCAAATTTTTAATTTCAACAATAAGTGCTTCCCCTTTATTGGGTGCAAAAGGTAATCTATTGAAATAAGGGTTTTTCATAGAATTTACACCATCACAAAAAATAATTTTTTCAGCAAATATATTTTTCCATTGTATACCCTTATCTAGCAAATGAAATTCCTTGAAATTAAAATTAGATGCGATGTAATTATTTTGAAATTGTTTTTTCCCATCTTCTAAAAAATTTAATAAATCAATCCAATAACATTCCTCTATCTCTCCTGTTCCAAAAGGGGTATTAAAAAAAGTATCTGTATTTAAACTACTATTATTTTTTAAATACAAATTTTCGTGATGAAGTCGATAGTTAAAGCTATCTTTCATTTGCAGTGTTGGATGAATTAAAATGGTAGGAGCTTTTGTAATTATTTTTGTTTTTGATTTCTTTTGAAAAGCTTGATAACATTTTACTGCAAACGGAAGTATTTCTTCTATCATCCATGTTTGTACCATTCTTCTGCCAGTGACCGGATTAATGACTCCACTTGCAACTTTAGTGGCAGAATTTTGATGACAATTGTCAACAATTGCAAAAGAAATATTTTTTTCTTGTAAAAAATAACCTAGCCAAGTACCCACAATACCTTGGCCAATGATGAGGTATTTAACTTTTTTTTCCAAAAGCAACTACTTTATTGGTGGGAATCACAAATCTAATGCTATCTTTCAAATTATTTAGTTTTGCAACTAAGATAAGATCAAAACTATCACTATAATTATAAGGCACTGTAAACGGAAATTCAAATGTTAATGTTTTATTCCTATGAGTAGTGAAATTTTGTAAAGAAGCTTTATTTAAAAACCAGTTATCTACATTATCCTGTGTTTGATGATTTTTAAGTAATAAACGTATGCTTCCTTTTTTAGTTTTTTCAAGTGTGTGGTAAATATTTACTTTTAAGTTAACATTTTCTCCTGTTTTTAATTTTACGGGTACATTACAATGAATTTTTAGAGTAGGGCTATCTTGAGCCATGATAGAAAGGGAGCAAAAAATGAAAATAGTTATGAATAAAAAATATTTCATTGAACAAACATACAATAAAAAATCCCTTATCTTTTTGGATAAGGGATAACTCTATTTTTACATAGTAATTATTTCTTTTTGATAGCTTCAGCCATAGTGGTCCCTATATCTGCAGGGCTTGCAACAACATGAATTCCACAGCTTGACATAATTTTCATCTTTGCAGCGGCTGTATCATCGGCGCCACCAATAATTGCACCCGCATGACCCATTCTTCTACCAGCTGGCGCAGTTTGACCTGCAATAAATCCCACTACAGGTTTTCTTAAATTATCTTTAATCCAATGTGCAGCATCCGCTTCCATACTTCCACCAATTTCTCCAATCATAATGATCCCTTCTGTCTCTGTATCGTTCATTAATAATTCAACTGCTTCTTTAGTAGTAGTTCCAATAATGGGATCTCCACCAATTCCAATAGCTGTTGAAACACCCAATCCCGCTTTAACTACCTGGTCGGCAGCTTCATAAGTAAGCGTTCCGCTTTTAGAAACAATACCAATTTTTCCTTTTTTGAAAATGAAGCCAGGCATGATGCCCACTTTGGCTTCTTCAGCGGTTATAACACCAGGACAATTTGGTCCAATTAAACGAGTCATTTTACCTTGTAAGTAATTTTTTACTTTCACCATGTCCTGCACGGGAATACCTTCAGTGATACAAACCACTAAAGCAATACCAGCATCAGAGGCTTCCATAATAGCATCGGCAGCAAATGCTGGGGGTACAAATATGATACTTACATTGGCTCCTGTGTTTTTGACAGCATCGGCTACAGTATTAAAAACAGGTTTATTTAAATGCATGGTTCCGCCTTTACCAGGAGTGACACCCCCTACAACATTGGTACCATACTCAATCATTTGAGTAGCATGGAAACTACCCTCAGTTCCTGTAAAACCTTGTACTATGACTTTTGAATTTTTATTAACTAATACTGACATGAGGCTATTTTGTTAAATGTGGCGCAAAAATAGGCTAATTGACGTTTTTTTTACACTTATTTTATAACAAAAATTGAAGGTTTTTTTATAAATGGCTTTCATGTGCTACTTTTGCTGCTCTCTAATACAAATTAAAAAAAATATTATGGCAACAACTTCAGACATAAGTCGTGGTATGATCTTAAAATTAGATGGAAGTTTATATTCTGTGGTGGAATTCGGTGAAAATAAAACCGCTCGTGCTGCTGCTAAAATATGGGCAAAATTAAAAGGCGTGGACAATAACAGATCTATTGAAAAAACCTGGAATAGTGGCGAAAACATTTATCCGGTTCGTGTAGAGAAAAAGGCTTTTCAATATTTATACAAGGACGATAGTGGTTACAACTTAATGAATAACGAAAACTTCGAGCAAATTGCTTTGGCGGAAGAAATGATTGATGCCCCTCAGTTTTTAATAGATGGAGCCGAGGTTTTTGTATTTATTAATACTGAAACTGATTTACCAATAGCTGCTGAGTTACCAGAAAAAATTGAGGTTTTAATCACCTATTGTGAAAATGGTGTAAAAGGAGATACAGCTACTCGAGCACTTAAAGCTGCCACTATAGAATCTGGTGCCACAGTAATGGTTCCCTTATTTGTAAATGAGGGAGAAAGAATAAAAATTAATACCAAAAATGGAGAATACGTTGAGCGTGTTAAATAGCCTAAGTCCAATTTTATAGGCAATAATGCATACTAAACTAATAAAAATAGCCTCAATCATTTGGGGCTATTTTTATTAAAAAATGCCCATTTTTAATAAAAAAAAGCCCTTTTTTCTCAAAAATCCATAAAAAAAGCCCAATTTTACCCAAAATTGAAAATATGGACTTGAAACAAATTCATGACTTAATTAAGGTGGTAAATAAGAGTAATATTGGTGAAATTAGCATCGAAGACAAAGACGGAAAAGTCACTATAAAACAAAAAGAAGAGAGAGTAACGGTCACTTCAGTTCCCACAACATCCTATACTTCTGTTCCTGCTGCTAGTCCAGCCCCTGCAGCTGTTGCTTCAACTCCATCAACAGCGGCTGCCCCAGTAGCTAATAATTTATTAACCATCAAAAGTCCCATGATAGGAACTTTTTATAGAAGAGCCGCTCCAGATAAACCGCTGATGGCGGAGGAGGGTACCGTAGTTAGCCCAGGTAAAGTGGTTTGTATTATTGAGGCGATGAAGTTATTCAATGAAATTGAAAGTGAATTCAAAGGAACCATTGTGAAAGTTTTGGTGGAAGATGCCAGTCCAGTGGAATTTGACCAACCTTTATTCTTGGTTCAACCTGAATAAGTCATCCCTTTTTCAAATTTTAATTCAGAAAAATGTTTAAAAAGATTTTGATAGCCAATC
>CAZWTV010000054.1:0-11839 GCA_964637225.1 uncultured Sediminibacterium sp. | reverse complement strand
TAATAACTATAGTGGTGAGTGTAAAAAATATATTTAAACCAGCGTGTTTAAACTTATTGTATTTGAAATTAAATAATGGGACGGCTAGTTCTACCATCCAAAAAAAAGTAATACCCCCCGCTAGCAATAAGGCCCTATGTACACTTGGTATATGTTCAAAATAATTTTTAATAAGCTCAAGCATCGTATTAATTTTATACTATAAATGTAAATAAAAAACCCGATGTTCCATTGTTGAGGCCATCGGGTGTAATGATTATGCTAGGGATTCTATTAACTGTTTAACATTAAAGGCATCACTAACATAAGCAGGTCTTCCCCCGGTATTTGCTCAGAGGGCTTAATGAGTCCTGCTTTACTTGGGGTAGAGAGTTCTAAAAAAACATCGTCTGTATCGGCTGCAGATAACATTTCAATTAAAAACTTTGCATTAAAAGCAATTTGAATGTCTTCTCCTTTATATTCACAACTCATGCGCTCATTTCCTTCAAAACTAAAATCAATATCTTGGGCTGCCATTTGCAATTCATTACCAGTAATATTTAAAGCTACTTGATTCGTACTTTTATTACTAAACACATTAACACGACGAAGTGCATTTTGAAAATCGTGCTTGTTGACAGTGAGACGATAGGGGTTCTCTGCTGGTATCACTACTTTATAATCTGGAAATCTAGCGTCAATGAGTCTACAAATTAATTGAGTAGAACCATGCTCAACAAATAAATGATTATTGTTAAAACTTAAAGTAATAGGATCTTCATTATCTGGAAGCGCATTTTTTAATAAATTCAATGGCTTTTTAGGTACAATGAAAGAAGCATTTTGTTTTGCCTTGGTATCGGTTCTTTTATAACGCACTAATCGATGCGCATCTGTGGCTACAAATTGAACATTGTCTTTACTCAATTCAAAAAATACTCCGGTCATAGCAGGGCGAAGATCGTCTCCACTCACTGCAAATAATGTTTTATTAATAGCTGTCAATAAACTACTGCTAGACATTGTAAAGCCGGTGGTATCATCGGCAGTAGGTTCTTTTGGAAAATTATCTGGGTTTTCTCCCATTACTTTATACTTACCATTATCACTTGTGATTTCGATACTATAGTTTTTATCTATGTTAAAAGTGAGAGGTTGGTCTGCAATATTTTTTAAAGAATCAATTAAAATTTTAGCAGGAATACATACACGCCCATTAGACTTACTTTCCACCTCCATTTGAACACGCATGACCGTCTCTAAATCGGTGGCAATGATATTTAATTTTTTATCTTCGATTTCGAACAAAAAATCTTCCAAAATGGGAAGTACTGTATTTGTATTAATAACACCTGAAATTTGTTGAAGGTGTTTTAAAAGTGATGAAGAAGAAACAATGAATTTCATAGAATAATTCGGTTTTGTTTTTAAGTGGTTTTTGGTGGGACCCTATTGGTTCAAATTATATCTTGGCCCACGGAAATAACCCTACATAACACTGACGAAACTAATGCAAAATCTTAAGATTAAAAAGCTATTTTAGCATTTCTTATTGACAAACTTATCTACAAAATGCAAAAAATTAAAATAAGCAAAGAGCAGGCTGTACAAAGGATACGGCATTTTTGTGCTTATCAAGAAAGGGCCCAACAAGAAGTGAGAGATAAGCTTTATAGTTTCTCCAGAACCCCCCAAGAAGTAGAAGAAATTATTGCTGATTTAATTTCAGATAATTTTTTAAATGAAGCAAGGTTTGCAGAAAATTTTGCGGGCGGCCATTTTAGAATAAAATCCTGGGGTAAACAAAAAATTAAATTTGCTTTACAACAAAAAAAAGTAAGTCCCGCCAATATAAAAAAAGCCCTACTCAGTATTGATGAAGAAGTTTACAAAAAGGCTTTATTAGGTCTTGCCACAAAAAAATGGAACTCTCTTAAAGGTGATAAAGGAATGAGTCGTATGGCAAAAACACAATCCTTCTTGCTTCAAAGGGGCTTTGAGCAATCATTAATTAGTCCTATTATTCAAGGGCTAAATAAGAAATAAGAATTTTATTTGAATATTGTACCTTTAATTTATAAGAGCATACGATGTCTGTTCATACCCTCACTTTTTCACTCATACAAACAACTTTATTTTGGGAAGATAAAGAAGCTAATTTAGCTATGCTTACCAAAAAAATTAAGGATATTGAACAGTACACTGAAGTAATTGTACTTCCTGAAATGTTTACAACAGGCTTTAGTATGCGTCCTTCAGATTTGGCAGAGACCATGGAAGGACCTACGGTACAATGGATGAAAAATATTTCAGTTGAAAAAAAGGCCATTATAGTAGGCTCTATAATGATTCAAGAAGAAAATAATTTTTTTAATAGACTACTATGGGTGCTTCCTAATGGCACATTGGGATATTATGACAAAAGGCACTTATTTGCTTTTGCAGCGGAAGATAATTATTACACTGCTGGAAAAAAAAGACTAATTGCAAGTGTGAAAGGTTGGAAAATAAATGTACAAATTTGTTATGATTTGAGATTCCCCGTTTGGGCGCGTCAACAAGGAGAAGAATATGATATACTTCTTTATGTTGCAAATTGGCCTGAAAAAAGAAACCATGCTTGGAAAACATTATTAACTGCGCGTGCTATAGAAAACCAATGTTATACGATTGGTGTAAATAGGGTGGGTCAGGATGGAAATAATATAGCTTATAGTGGTGACTCTTTAATTGTAGGACCCCTTGGAGAAGTGCTCTACCATTGCGCATACAAAGAAGATGTATGTACGATAACACTACAAAAAGATGAATTAAAAAATACGAGAGATCAATTTCCTTTTTGGAAGGATGCAGATTTTTTTCAAATTCAATAATAAGAAATTTCAATTTATATGCGAATAGATATATCTGCTAAAAGATTATTTACAGGAGATGTGTGGTTAGATGAAGTGGTACTAAGTATTGAAAATGGTATCATAAAAAATATAAGCAAAGAGGGCTATGAATTTAATAATGCTATAGCCATAGTTATACCCGCTCTTATTGATCTTCAAATTTATGGAGCTGAGCATAAATTATTATCCGAATTTCCTGAAGCCGCCACTATTGAAAAAATTTATCAATATTGTTTAGCGGGTGGAGCAGCTTATTTTCAACCTACCATTGCTTCGCAAACAAATGAAATTATTTTAAAAGCGATTGATGCAGTAAGGGCCTATAAATCCTCGGGCGGCAAGGGTTGTATAGGATTACATATTGAGGGGCCCTGGATTCATGTAGATAAAAAAGGAGCACATAGTGCCGAAATTATTCATACCCCTTCTTATCAAGAAGTAGAAGAAATTGTAAACTATGGAAAGGATTGTATTGGCATGATTACACTTGCTCCTGAAGTGGTAGATTCAAAAATTATTGATCTCATTCAAAAAAATAATATCATAATTTCTGCAGGACACAGCAATGCTTCCTATGAACAAGCCACTCAATTTTTTAATACCTCCATACCTGTAGCTACTCATTTATATAATGCAATGAGTGGTTTACAACACCGTGCACCCGGTATGGTAGGAGCCTTATTTAATCACCCTACTGCAATGTGTAGTTTGGTGGCCGACGGGTATCATGTAAATTTTGCTGCTATTAAAATTGCTAAAAAAATAATGGGGGATAGATTATTTTGTATTACTGACGCCGTTACAACTACCACAACAGGCATGTATCAACATAGCTTGGTGGGTGATAAATATGAAAGCAAAGGTGTATTAAGCGGATCTGCACTTACGCCCTTACAATCGGTAAAAAATTTAGTAAAAAAAGTAGATATTGAAATGGGAGAGGCTATAAGAATGTGTAGTTTATATCCAGCCAGAGTAATGCAACATCAAGATATTAAAGGAAGTATAACCCTTGGTGGGAAAGCAGATTTAGCCTGTTTAAAAGAAGATCTTAGCTTACTAAAAATGATAGTAGCTTAAACCATTATTTTCCAAAAGCATTCCACCCTTGTGCAGTAATATCAAATAAATTTTTACCCTTAGTAATTAATTTAGCGCCTTCTTCTTTATCACACATATACCCTATAACACTAATTTCTTCTTGTAATGTTATTTTATCGTAATCGGACTGTTTCATAGTAAAAAGTAGTTCATAATCTTCTCCTCCATTCAAAGCGCAAACCGTAGGATCTAATCCAAATTTAAACGCTGCAGCACGGCTAGATTCGTGAATGGGAATTTTTTCTTCATAAATTCTACAACCCAAATTGCTTTGCTTACACAAATGCAAAACCTCGCTGCTTAACCCATCGCTAACATCCATCATAGAGGTGGGTACAATATTTTTATTTTCTAAAATTTCAATAATATCTCTTCTAGCTTCTGGTTTTAATAAGCGGCCCACTATATAATTTTCATTTTCTAAGTTGGGCTGAATCTTTGGATTTTCTACAAAAATTTTTTTCTCTCTTTCCATAAGTGTTAATCCTAAAAAAGCAGCGCCCAGATCTCCTGAAACACATATTAAATCGCCACTTTCTGCAGTACTGCGTTTTATATATTTATCCGGGGCTACTTCACCTAGTGCTGTAACAGAAATAATAAACCCCTTTTGAGAAGTAGAAGTGTCTCCGCCCACTAAGTCTACGTCATATTTTTCACAAGCAATATTTACTCCTTCGTAAAATTCTTCCAATGCTTCTAAACTAAATCGATTACTAAATGCAATACTTAAAGTAATTTGAGTGGGTATCGCATTCATAGCATACAAATCACTTAAATTCACTATAACCGATTTATAGCCCAAATGTTTCAAGGGTGTATACATTAAATCAAAATGAACTCCCTCAATTAGTAAATCGGTGGTGATTACCGTTTGTTTACCAAAATGATCAATCACTGCGGCATCATCTCCAATAGATAAAATTGTTGAAGCATTATTAGTTTCAAAATTTTCTGTGAGATGATTGATTAAACCAAACTCGCCTAATTTATCAATTTCAGTTCTTTGTGTTGTCATAGAATAATTTATAAATTTCCTCCTTTAATAACTTCTAACAAGGAATTGTGTATTTTACCATTCGTAGCTATAATCCCGGGTTGATATAAACTATAAGGATTGCCATTTAAATCTGTCACCTTGCCCCCCGCTTCTTCCACCATTAAAAAACCAGCCGCGCTGTCCCAAGCCTGTAATTTGTGTTCATAAAATCCATCAAATCTTCCTGCGGCTGTCCAACATAAATCTATTGCTGCACTTCCTAATCTTCTTACAGGTATTGCTTTACGAATTAATTTATCAAAAATTTGTAAGGGGCCGTTTTCAGTATCTAAATATTGATAAGGAAAACCTGTCACCAAACAACTACTTAATAAATTATCTTTATCGCTTACTCTAATTTTTTTTTCATTTAATGTAGCACCGCCACCCCTTTGCGCAAAAAAAAGTTCATTCATAAATGGATTATACACAGCACCTAAAATCATTTTTCCTTCTTCTTCCACTCCAATACTCACACAACAAATAGGAATACCATTGGCAAAATTGATAGTGCCATCGATAGGATCAATGATCCATTTAATTTTTGAGTCTTGTTTTATTTCTCCTGTTTCTTCACTAAGTATAAAATGATGCGGAAATGCTTCTTGAATGATTTTAAAAATAGCTTTTTCAGAAGCATGATCGGCTTCTGTAACCAAGTCATTTAGAGAATCCTTGCTATGAATGGCAAAAGAACCGTTAAAAAAATGTTTTAATTCATTGGCGCCCGCTTCTACCGCCTTTAAAAGTGTATTTTTAATCATACAACAAAAGTAGGCTCGTTTGCTGGAATAACATTCCTATTTTTGCAGATAATCTATAAAAAATAAACCCAATTTAGTAGATGCCTATTTTTGAGATTAGCTTACCAAAAAGTATTCAAAAGGCTTTGGGTATTCCTCCAAGAAGTCCTAAAAGAGCACAATTACGTGTTCTTAAAAAATTACTGCGCAGGGCTAAGTATACAGCTTTTGGACAGCAATTTGATTTTGATAAAATATTATTATCAAGAAGACCAGATAAAGTTTTTCAACAATCGGTTCCGGCTTATAATTATAATAAAATTTATAATCAGTGGTGGCATTTAACACTTGAGGGAAAATCTGATATTTGTTGGCCTGGAAAAATAAAATACTTCGCATTAAGTAGCGGCACCAGTGAATCTGCAAGTAAATATATTCCCATTACCAATGATCTTTTAAGAGGTAATAAAATTATTATGATTAAACAACTTATTAGTTTGTTTAATTACCACAATGTAAACTTTAGTTCTATTAGTAAGGGGTGGCTTACCTTAGGCGGAAGCACCGACTTACAAAAGGGGGCAGGATATTATGCGGGTGATTTAAGCGGCATCACCGCCAAAAAAGCCCCTTTTTGGTTTCAACCCTTTTATAAACCTGGAAAAAAAATAGCTAAAGAAAGAGATTGGAATAAAAAATTAAAAGAGATTGTAGAAAAAGCACCACAGTGGGATATTGGTTTTATTGTGGGCGTTCCCGCCTGGATTCAGATGTGTATTGAAATGATTATTGAAAAATACAAACTCAATAATATTCATGAAATTTGGCCAAATCTCGCTTTTTTTGCACATGGGGGTGTAAGCTTTGAACCCTATAAACATGGTTTTGAAAAATTATTGGCTAAACCCATTACTTATATTGAAACTTATTTAGCTAGTGAGGGTTTCTTAGCATGGCAAGACAAACAAAATGGAGTAGGAATGCGCTTGTCTTTCAATCAACATATCTTTTTTGAATTTGTACCATTTGATGATACCAATTTTGATGAAAACGGAGAGATGTTAGAAAATCCTAATGCTTTATTAATTCATGAAGTGGAAGAAAATAAAGATTATGCCATTTTAATAAGTACGGTGGCGGGTGCTTGGCGTTATCTTATAGGAGATACTATTCGTTTTATTGACAAGGCCAATGCTGAAATTATAATTACTGGAAGAACTAAACATTTTTTAAGCTTGGTGGGTGAACACCTTAGTGTAGATAATATGAATAAAGCAATTCAGTTGGTAAGCGAGGAGTTAAATATTTCTATACCAGAATTTAGTGTTACGGGTATTCCTTACGATAATTTATTTGCACATCATTGGTATGTGGCTTGTGACCAAGTTATAAACCAAGAATTACTCATTCAAAAAATTGATGAGAAATTAATGGAGCTTAATGATGATTATGCCATTGAAAGAAAAACGGCTTTAAAGAAAATTTTTATTACTGTTTTGAAAGAAAATACATTTATTGAATTTTTAAGAAGTAAGGGTAAAATAGGCGGCCAACATAAGTTTCCAAGAGTTATTAAGGGTGAATTATTAAACGATTGGAAAAATTTTATTGCAGCCCTATGATAGCTCCTGTTTTGAAAGGTATTTTACTGGGGCTTATCTTAAGCATTTCTATAGGACCTGTTATTTTTGCTATTATAAAACAAAGTTTAACCAGCGGTCAAAAAGCTGGATATTTTTTTGTAGCCGGTGTTTCTCTAAGCGATATAAGTCTCGTATTCATTTGTAATTTTTTCACCTCCTTTTTTACACTAGCGCTATCTCATAAAGCATTCATTGCCATAATAGGTGCTGGATTTTTATTGATGATGGGTGTCTATACTTTGTTTTTTAAAAAAATTAAATTTAATCAAGACGATGCATCCAAGACGGTGTTGATGCGCAAAAGAGACCTCGTATCAACTTTTTTATCTGGCTACTTTATGAATACTTTAAACCCCAATGTGTTTTTATTTTGGTTTGCTTGGACTGCTGCCATTTCTGCATCTGCAGAACAAACCCCAAGCCCCTTTCTTTATCGTTGTGTCGTGTTTGGAACTTGTTTATTATTTGTTCTTTTTTCTGATATATTAAAAGTAGCATTGGCAGGTAAATTAAGGCCCCGGTTAACAACCAGAAATATGATTATTATAAATAGAATTTCTGGTATCATTATTTTAATATTTAGCGCTGCCCTTTTTTATGGAGCTTTACACTATTAAGTATACACCTAACACTAATTATAAATAAAATCGTAAATTGCTAAAGTGAAAAAATTATTTGTTTTGAGGCTTTTGGTTGTACTAGTGGGTAGCTGTTTGTTTACTTTACAGGGTTGGGCCCAGGGGGGCAAGCTATTATTATTAAAGGATCGCGGGGTGGTAGTAAGGTCATTTACACATGGGGATTATATTAATTTTGAATTTAGTAATGCACAATGGATTACTGGTTATATAGATTGGATTAAAAATGATTCTATTGAAGTAAATCAATTTACTTTACAAGGCATTGTAACTCAACTGGGCACTTATAGTCAAGATACCCTTAAATTGGGTAGGCTTATTTTGCATATCAACGAAATAAAAGCTTTTGCAAAAGATAGGGGTCATTTTAATAGTGTTTTTACCAATGGGGTTTTTTTAAAAGCAGGGGGTATTGGTTATTTATCTTTAAACATTATTAATTCTTTAGGAAGAAAAGATCCCATTTTTGAATCTAAAAACATTCCAAGATTGGTGGGTGGTGTCTCGGCTTGGCTTGCTGGAATTCTTGTAAAAAAATCTAATCCCGACTATCGTCCCATTGGAAAAAGATACACTGTGGAAATTTTATAAAACGTATTTGTGCTAAAAAAAATTCGTCGTTTTTTTCTTTATTTATTTCTCAGCTCTTTAGTCTATGTGGTTATTACCAAATTTGTAGAGCCTCCTATTACTATAACACAAATTACTAACGTGGGGGGTCTAGGATTAAAAAGAGATTATATTTCGTGGAACCAAATGTCATATAATATAAAACTTGCAGCCCTAGCAAGCGAAGATCAGTCTTTTACAGACCACATGGGTTTTGATTGGGATGCCATTGAAAAAAGCTTACATCCTAAAAAGAAAAATAAAAAATCTAAAATTCCTCTTGGAGGCGGGGCGAGTACTATTTCTCAACAAACAGCAAAAAATGTTTTTTTATGGCAAGGGGGGCATTATGATAAGTACATTAGAAAAATTCCAGAAATATATTTTACTTTTTTGATTGAGCTTATTTGGGGCAAGCAAAGAATTTTAGAAGTGTATTTAAATGTAATTGAAACGGGTCCTGGTTGTTTTGGGGTAGAGGCTGCTGCTCAACATTATTTTCATACCTCTGCAAAAAATTTATCCCGAGCGCAAGCGGCAATGATGGTGGCTGGTTTTCCCAATCCTAAAAAATTTACAGCCAACCCAATGACAAGAAGAGTGTCTTGGCGCTATCCACAAATTCTAAGAGAGATGAATAATATTGAAACCGATGAAGATGTTGCAGCTTTATTAAAGAAATAAAAAATTAAATTTTTGATCCGAGTATTTTATCAATAATATTAATGGCATTTTTTGTTCTTTGTTCTCCCTTTCCACTCACCACAGCCCAGGGCGTGTTTTGATTAATTAAAATATCCTTGTAAATGGCAAACAATTCTTGTCTTGGTTTTTCGTCTGGGTATTCTCTCATTTCATCTAAAGTCCAGGGCAGGTCTATATCACATAAAAGATACAGGTCGTATTTTCTTGTATGTATTTGATCTAAAATATAAGTGTGACAATTATTAAAAACATATTCACACCAAACCTTCATTACATACATATCAGTATCTATAATTAGGATAGGAGAAACATTATTATGGTGGTGTTGTATTTTTTGTATAGCTTCTTCTTCTAACCTTATTTGTCCTTTAGCAATGGTTAATAAATCATTGTAATTATATTTTATTCCATTTTCATGTAAATATTGTCTGGCGTATTCTTTGCAATTAACTGCATTATAGTGTTTGGCCAACGCCTCACACAGCGTTGATTTGCCGGTTGACTCTGGGCCTAATACTACAATTTTTTGTAAGGGTGCAAATAAATTATTTTTTTCAAGCATATTTTTGTTCTTTGGCTTTTTTTATCCACGAAGTCCATCCCAAAATAGCTAGTATTAATAAAACTATAAACTGAACACTCGTGAAAGCATATCCCTTTATAAAATACAGGGGTATGGATGCAATGTTCGTAACCACCCACCAAAACCAGCTCTCCACTTTTTTCTTAGCCATTAACCACATGCCCGTGTAAGCAGATGCACTTGCTAGTGCGTCGGCCCAAGGAATGGCTTCGGGTGCAAATGACTGTTTTAAATATACTAATGAAAAATAAATTAGGGCATATACAAAAGAAAAAAATATAAACTGGAGGCCTTTTTCTTTTGCACTACTTGTCGTGATATGTAAAATTAATTCTTGATTAGATTTATTTTTTCTTGTCCACAAATACCATCCATATAGACTCATGGCAGTATAATACAAGTTCACACTAGCCTCGCCTATTAAATGCCCTTTCAAACTCAAATAAATATAAATGGTGGTATTCAATAGGCCTGTTGGAAAAACTAAAATGTTTTCTTTTCTACTATACCAAACAGAAACAATTCCAGAAATGACAGCAATGGCTTCCATCCAGGTTGTTTGTATTAATCCGTTATATATAGCTGTTATTATTGAAGACATGCGTATGAAATATTTTTATTTTATGCACTAGGCGTTTTTCATTTTTTGAAGTTGTGCTTCTAGTCTAAACATTTCGTCTCTTTGTTTGGCTGCTTCCATAAAGTCAAGGGCTTTTGCAAATTTATCCATTTGCTTTTTTGTTTTGGCAATAGCCTTTTCAATTTGAGGAATGGTTTTATATTCATCTGAAATGCCTGCTGCCATTTCAAAATCATCGCTTGTTTTAACATTTATATTATTTAAGGTATACCCCCTGATATCTAATACGGCGGTTTGTGCCATTACCTGTTCAATATTTTTTATAATGGTGGTGGGGGTAATATTATTATCGGTATTATATTGTATTTGCTTTTTTCTTCTTCTTTCGGTTTCATCTATGGTGCGCTGCATGCTCATGGTAATTTTATCGGCATAAAAAATAACGCGGCCGTTCACATTTCTTGCAGCCCTTCCTGCAGTCTGAGTGAGTGATTTTTCATTTCTTAAAAACCCTTCTTTATCTGCATCTAAAACCACCACCAAAGAAACTTCTGGCAAGTCTAATCCTTCTCTTAGTAAATTCACGCCCACCAATACATCAATTGTGCCCAATCTGAGTTCTCTTAAAATTTCTACACGTTCTAGTGCATCGATATCGCTATGTATATATTTTGATTTTATTTGTATGCGCGTTAAATATCTATCCATTTCTTCTGCCATTTTTTTAGTAAGTGTGGTTACTAAAACTCGATCCCCCTTTTCTACTTGCATGGCTATTTCTTCTAACAAATTATCAATTTGGTTTTTGGTGGGACGAACTTCAATGGGGGGATCTAATAATCCCGTGGGTCTTACTACTTGCTCAATTACTAGGCCTGCTGTTTTTTCTAATTCATATTCTGCAGGCGTGGCGCTAACGAAAATGGATTGTCCCACTTGATTTTCAAATTCAGAAAAATTTAAAGGTCGGTTATCAATAGCACTTGGAAGTCTAAATCCATATTCTACTAAATTCATTTTTCTGCTTCTATCTCCTCCATACATACCTCTAATTTGTGGAATAGTTACATGACTTTCATCCACCACACATAAAAAATCTTTGGGGAAATAATCTAACAAGCAAAAGGGTCGAGTGCCCGGTTTTCTTCTATCAAAAAAACGAGAATAATTTTCTATGCCCGAACAGTAGCCTAATTCTTTTATCATTTCAATATCATATTCTACTCTTTCTTTGATTCTTTGTGCCTCTATGTGTTTGCCTAAATTTTTAAAATATTCCACCTGGGCATGCATTTCATCTTGAATTTCATAAATAATTTCTT
>CAZWTV010000053.1:0-11929 GCA_964637225.1 uncultured Sediminibacterium sp. | reverse complement strand
AAATTTTCCCATTGTAATTACAGTATTTATATTTTTTTTGAATGCGGCTTGTTCTGTTCGACAAGCACAAAAAACTTTATTACAAGACCCTGCTTTAAAAGGGGCCCATGTAGGTATTGCTGTGTATAACGTATCTAAAGAAAAATGGGTAGATAAGCATTTGAGCGATTTATATTATACTCCTGCTAGTAATACAAAAATTCTTTCTTGTTACTTGGGCATGCGTTATTTAGGCGATTCAATTCCTGGATGGAAAATGGCCCAAAACAATGATAGCCTTTTTTTAATGCCTTTAGGGGATCCAACTTTTTTACATCCCGATTTTTCATATCAGCCAATTGCAGATTTAATTCGCCAAACTAAAAAACAAGTGGTACTTTGTTTACCTGAAAAGTCGGATGTTTTTGCAAGTTATGGAAAGGGATGGGCCTGGGATGATTATGCGGAGGACTACCAACCTGAAAGAAATAGATTCAATATATATGGGAACGTATTAACTATTTCTAATACCCCATCAGGAATTCAAATTCAACCCAGTATACTTATAAAAAATCAACTCCCTGTTAATAATTATACAGCGTGGACTAGAGATAAATTGTCAAATCATTTTTTTTCAACTGGTAGAAGTATAAAAGATTCATTGCAACAAATTCCATTTATTACTGATACCACTTTTGCTTTAGCTAAAACATTATTAGAAGACACTTTGCATCCAAATTTACCTATTGTTGTTCAAAAAGGATGGCACCAATTAAACAGCCAAATGGTTAAAACTGTACCTACTGATAGTTTGTTGAAAATTATGATGCATAGAAGTGATAACTTCTTTGCTGAACAAGTTTTTTTAATGGCCTCCCAACAAATGTTGGGTAGTATTAATGATAAGGTATTCATAGATACAATTTTAAAATCTGACTTTAGTTATTTTCCTCAAAAGCCACAGTGGGCCGATGGAAGCGGATTAAGTCGTTTTAATTTAAATACCCCAGAAAATTATGTGGCCTTATTAAGAAAAATGGAAAGTGATTTTTCATACAATCGTATTAAAAGCATTTTTGCACAAGGTGGTAAAACTTCTTTATCGGCTTACTATAAAAATATACCAGGTGAATTGTATGCTAAAACTGGCACATTAGGCAACCAAATTGCATTGAGTGGATACATTACTACGAATAAAGGCACTCATTTATTATTTTCTGTATTAGTCGCAAATCATGTAAGTCCTACCACCTACGGGGTAAGAAAAGCGGTGGAAAACTACTTGACAAGTATAATGAAATTAAATTAATAGGTAAGCTTAATTATTTGCTAAATAAACTATCTAAAAAGTCTTCTTTTAATTCTTTATAAGTAGGAGCTCCCGTAGCTGTAATAGTGGGTTGGTCGCATTCAGCCAATGATTTAATTAAATTATGCATTTCTTTTTGTGTCAATGATTGGCCTGATTTTATTGCCATTTGACGTGCCATACATCTTATTAATTTTTCTCTTTTACTAAACTTAATATCACTGCTAAAATGCTTGAATTGTTCGAGAAGTAGTTCAATAGCATTTTTTTCATTACCAGCGATTACATCAGCCGGTATGCCTTGAATAATAAAACTATTTTGCCCAAATGGCTCAATTTCATATCCAATTAATATTAGATCTTCTAAAATATCTTCTAATAAAATTGCATCACTCACACTTAATTCTAATACAGTAGGAAATAAACTTTTTTGAGTGGCATGAGGTAGTGAGCTTGCTTTTTGAAATTGTTCGTAAAGCACTCTTTCATGAGCAAGTTGTTGATGTATTATTAAGATACCATTGGTAGACGGTGCTAAAATATAAGTTTGATGTAGCTGAAGTAAATAAACATTATCCTCTAAAACCAAAGGATTGGATGTATTATAAAAACCCATCGATGAAGCTTTTATAATATAGGATTCATTGTTTACATTCTCATGTTGATCGCTAGCAGTAGGGAGGTCGGTGAAAAAACTTTTCCAATCTTTCTGGGAAGAATTTTCATTTCTAGTAATTAAATGAGCTTGGTTTTTTTTACTAAAACCCTCATATAAAGACTGCTTTGTAGTGTTGCTAAGCTGTTCCTGGGTCAAAGGTTTTTGAATAGCCTCTAAGCTTTGAATATTGGCATCTAAAGAAAAATCTAAGGATGGAGCTACACTAAATTGAGCAAGTGCATGTTTTACGGCTGCTTGTACAAATGCATAAATTATTTTATCATCTTCAAATTTTATTTCTTGTTTAGTGGGATGAACATTTATATCAACTTGAGAGGGATCTACTTCTATATATAAAATATAACTAGGGAAATTTTCTTTTGCAATGAGTCCTTCAAAAGCATTGGCTACTGCATGATGTAAATAGGCACTTTTTATGAAACGTCGGTTAACAAAAAAATACTGATCACTTCTAGTTTTCTTGGCAGTATCAGGTTTCCCCACAAATCCAGTGATGGTTAAGTAATCGGTTTTTTCACCAACTGATACTAATTTTGTTTGATAAGTATTACCTAATACCTGTAATGCTCTTTGTTTAAAGCTGCCTCCTTCCCAATGATATATATCTTGACCATTGCTTGATACACTAAAATAAATTTCTGGAAAGGCGAGTGCCACTCTAGTAAATTCTTCAAGTATATGTTTAAGTTCAGCACTATTACTTTTTAAAAAATTTCTTCTAGCAGGCACATTAAAAAATAAATTTTTCATACTTATATTGGTGCCCACTGAACTGGCTACTGCTTGAGTTTGAATGATTTTACTATTTTCAATTTCAACCTCAGTTCCAATTTCATCCTCTGCTCTTTTAGTTTTTAAACTTACTTGTGCTACCGCAGCAATAGAGGCCAAAGCCTCTCCCCGAAAACCCATAGTTCTTATTTGAAATAAATCTTCAATTGTATTTATTTTACTCGTAGCATGTCTTGCAAATGCATTTTGTGCATCCACAGCACTCATTCCTTTGCCATTGTCTATCACTTGAATGAGGGCTTTGCCTGCATCATTCACCAGTAATTTAATTTCTGTAGCGCCAGCATCTACTGCATTTTCAAGTAGTTCCTTCACCGCGCTGGCTGGTCTTTGAATGACCTCACCTGCAGCAATTTGATTGGCAATGTGGTCTGGCAGTAAATGAATGGTATCAGTCACTTTTAATCGCTTTTGAAGTGTGTAAAAGTAGTAAATTTGCCCCTTAAAATATCAACTTATGGCTAGAACAGCAGACATTCAAAAGCTACCACACCATTTTCTTCCCTCCGATGCTGTTTTATCTAATTGGGAGACCTTGGAGCCTTATTTTAAGTCTTTATTAGAGGCAGAATTAAATTCAGTGGAAGCACTCGAAAAATGGCTTCAAAACCTCAGCGAATTAGAAGCTTTTGTAAGTGAAGATGCTTGCTGGAGACAAATAAAAATGACCTGTGATACCTCTGATAAATCTTTAGAAGATGCTTTTAATTTTTTCTGCATGGAAATTCAACCAAAAATTCAACCCTATGCAGATGCGCTTAATAAAAAATTAATAGCTTGCCCCTTTACCAAAGATTTAGATTCTTCCACTTACTTTACTTATTTACGTTCTGTTAAAAAAAGTATTGAGTTATTTAGAGAACAAAATATACCCATTCAAGCCGAGTTAAGTGTTTTGCAACAGCAATATGGAGTCATTGCAGGAAAAATGACAATTCATTTTCAAGAGCAAGAATATACCTTACAACAAGCAGCTCAATTTTTAGAAAACCCTGATAGATCTATTAGAGAAGAAGTATATTTAAAAATTCAGGAAAGACGTTTGCAAGACCAAGAAAGTTTACATGATTTATTTTCTAATCTAATACAAAAAAGAAATCAAATAGCGCTCAATACAGGTTTTGATAATTATAGAGATTATAAATTTCAGGAGTTGGGTAGGTTCGATTATACCAAGGAAGATTGTTTTCAATTTCATGAAGCCATCAAATTGCATGTACTTCCACTGATAGATAAAATTTATGCACGTAAAAAGAAGAAATTAGGTGTAGATAGTTTGAGACCTTGGGATACAGAAGCAGAGCCAGCAGGTGTAAAACCTTTACAACCATTTACAAATGGTCAGGATTTATATCAAAAATCTGTGGCTTGTTTTGAAAAATTAAACCCATTTTTTGCAGATTGTTTACGAAAGATGAATGATTTAAAACATTTTGATTTAGAAAGTAGAAAAGCAAAAGCTCCAGGAGGATATAATTGTCCTTTGGCAGAGTCGGGGGCTCCCTTTATTTTCATGAATGCGGCAGGACAAATGAGTGATGTTACTACTATGGTGCATGAAGGCGGCCATGCTATACATTCTTTTTTAGCACACCCACTTTCTTTAAATGCCTTTAAAGAATATCCAATGGAGATGGCAGAATTGGCTAGTATGTCTATGGAATTATTTACAATGAATCATTGGCAAAGCTTTTTTGATAAGGAAGAAGATTTACGTAGGGCGCAAGAGCACCAATTAGAAAGAACAATTACCATCTTTCCCTGGATTGCTATAATTGATAAATTTCAACATTGGGTGTATGAAAATCCTACACACAGTATTGAACAGAGAACTGAAACATGGAAGACTATTGTTGCAGAATTTTCTACAAGTAGTATTGATTACTCAGGTTTAGAAAAATATAGAGCAATTAGTTGGCAACGACAATTGCACTTATTTGAAGTGCCTTTTTACTATATTGAATATGGTATAGCTCAATTAGGAGCTATTGGGATGTGGATGCAGTATCAAAAAAATCCAAAAGAAGCGCTTGAAAATTATATGAATGCTTTAAGTTTAGGAGGTACAAAGACTTTAACTGAATTATATAAAACGGCAGGAATTGAATTTAATTTCTCTACTAACTACGTAAAAAAATTAATGCATTTTGCGAACGATGAATTAGAAAAATTATACGCCTAATTAATTACGGTTAGGGTTACGAGGTTTTTGATGAGTGCGATGGTTGGGACCATTTTGAGGTCGTTGATTTTTAGTGGGTGTTGATCTACGATTGTTTCTTCTGCGATCATTTTTTTCTAAACTTTTTAGGCTTATTTGACCTACCACATCCACAAATGCGGGTTCTTCCGCTTTTGGTTTACCACTGGAAAGTTCTATGGCTTGTAATTCCTCTACTGGGATCCCTTGTTGATTTAATTTTTTGATTTCTATAACTCGATCAATGGTTAAGGGATAGTGTTTGGTATTGTTTGGTAAAGTATACCACATTAAATTTTTGAAAATATCTTTTTTTATTAAAAAGGCCTGACCCATCACAGTTTGTAAGGTATCTGCGTAGTCTGGAAATCCTTGTAAGGCGTCTAAATAAGTATCTAATTCAAAATTTAAACAACATTTTAATCTACCACATTGACCACTTAATTTTGTTTGGTTGATAGATAAGTTTTGATAACGAGCTGCAGTTGTATTTACACTTTTAAAATCATGTAACCAAGTGCTACAGCATAATTCTCTTCCACAACTTCCAATGCCACCTACTTTTGCTGCTTCCTGCCTAATTCCTATTTGACGCATTTCAACTTTTACTTTAAACTCAGAAGCAAAAGTTTTAATTAATTCTCTAAAGTCAATACGATCATCTGCTGTATAAAAAAATGTTCCTTTCTTCCCATCTGCCTGTAACTCCACCTCACTTAATTTCATTTCTAATTTTAAGTTTCTAGCAGCAGCTCTACTTCTTGCTAAAATACCTGGTTCTCTGTCTTTACTAATACGATAGGCTTCCAAATCTCTTTCGTTGCTAGGCCTTAATATTTTTTTTATTTCAGGACTAAACTCATCAGTCCCTCTTTTCTTTAACTGAATACGCACTAATTCACCTGTTAGTGAAACTTCACCTAAATCAAAACCATTGACGCCTTCTACTGTAACGTAGTCGCCTTTTTCAAAATGTTGTAAAGTGGTGTTTCTAAAGAATTCTTTTCTGCTTCCTTGCTTGAAGCTTACTTCAACTACTTTGCATTGAGTAGCAGTGTCGTCGATAGGTAAGTCGCGTAACCAATCATGTACATTAAGTCTATTGCACCCCCCCGTACTACAGCCTCCATTACTTTTACACCCATTAGGTGTTCCTGTTCCACAAGAGCCACATCCCATATTATGTAAGTTCTACTGTTAATGAATAAAAATACCCTGCCTTGCTTTAGTCTATTTTTGGTCTATTCTTACACTTTCAAGCCATCCACGCGCTAGGCATTACTCAAAATTAAGCTTTTGTTTTGAATGATATGGTAGAACTTGATGCCCAGTGCCATAAATAGCATTTTGGGGTTCGCATTTCTTTCAATATAATAAGTGGCTTTATCAATTTCTTGGATAATCGCTTCCATCTGGCCTACATTAGCTATCTTATTGATTCTTAATGCAAAATCCTTTAAATCGGTATCTAATGGAAGTTGAGTGCCCAATACTTTTAATCGTATGCTTTGTTCTAATAAATGGTTAAAATATTTTAAAAATTGTTTTTGAGTCTCTCGACCCAATTTACTTATCTCATCTACCCATTTCACTTGATCAGCAGGTCCATTTTTTAAAATGGCATTCAGCCACTCTCTTATTTGGCTCAAATAATCGGAATCGCTTTGTTGTAACAGGTGTAATGCTTCTCTGTAATTACCGTCCGCCATCAAAGAGATTTGTGCAGCTTTTTCTTTTTCAATTTGACCTTTAGTTATTAGGGCTGCTTCAATTTCAAGACTTGTTAATCGGGGTACTCTTATAAATTGGCAACGACTTAATATAGTGGGTAATATGTTTTCTTCACTAGCAGCTACTAAAATTAGTAGGGTATTATCTGGAGGTTCTTCAATAAGTTTTAATAGTTTATTGCCTTCTTTACCTAAATATTCCGGCATCCACATGACTAAAACCTTGTAAGCGCTTTCAAAACTTTTAAAACTTAATTTTTTTATTACTTCTGCACATTCATCGGCACTAATATTGCCTTGCTTATTCTCAGCTTTTATAAATTGTAACCAATCAAAAACATTTCCATAGGGATATTGCAAAATGAATTCTCTCCATGGCTCAATGAAATTAGCACTCAAATTTTTTTGTCCTGGCTTTTCACTAATACTAGGAAATGAAAAATGTAAATCGGGATGCATAAGTTTACTTGCTCTTTGATAAGCAGGTAAATTTTCTATTTGTTCTGGGGTATAAAAAATATTTTCAACAACTTCTTTTTCATTAGAGGCTGGTAAACTTACAACATACTGTGCAAAGGCAATAGCCAACGGAAGAGCACCTGCTCCTTCTGGGCCTACAAATAATAACGCATGGCTTAGTCTTTTTTGTTCAACTAAATGAATAAGTTGTTTTTTTAAAGACCCTTGCCCTATTACTTCGCTAAATAACATGTAACGAAGATAATGGATAGTTGATAAAAGCGGACTAAAAATTAAACCGCTACTCTATTTTAAATAAGACAGAATAGTTTCGCTATCGGGTTTGACATTGCTGGGAAAATAAGCAATCATTTTTCCATTTTCGTCAAGTAAAAATTTATTGAAATTCCAAGAAATGCTAGCATCTAAAATTCCATTTTTTGATTTCATGGTAAGCCATTGATAGATGGGTGCCATATTGTCTCCTTTAACATCAATTTTATCAGCTAAGGGAAAGCTAACTCCATAATTCTTTTTACAAAAAGCAACTATTTCTTCGTTGGTACCAGGTTCTTGTCCACCGAATTGATTGCAAGGGAATCCTATAATTACTAATTTATCTTTGTACTGTTCGTATACTTTTTCTAAAGCCTCATATTGGGGCGTATAGCCACATTTGGAAGCCGTATTTACGATTAATATTTTTTTACCCTTAAAGCTAGCTAGGTTTAAAGTTTTACCATCGATACTTTTAACGGTAAAATTATGAATACTCTGTGCTTGGGTACTAACTATGGCTGTCATAAGCAAAAGGCTTAGTAATGTTTTCATATAATTTAAATTTTAAATAAGAAATAGTGATTGTAGGTTCTTTATTTATTATTAAATATAACAAAATTAAATTGAAAAAGTTGACTAGATAGTATAAGCAGCTGCCACAAAACTTATAGATTTTGGCTGGGCTACTTTCCATAAATATAAGCTAGCAGCCTCCATGGTGGCACCTGTGGTGATAACATCATCCACTAGTAAAATATTTTTTTCATTTAAAACGCTCTTATCTAATAAGTTAAAGGACTCTTCTTTTAGATGATTTCTCTCCATTCTTGTTTGATGTGTTTGACTTTTTAAGTTCTTTTGTTTGAGTAAAACAGCTAGGATAGGGATATGAGGAATTTTTTCTTGTATACCTTGACAGAGTAAATAAGCTTGATTATAACCTCTTTTTCTTTGTTTCTTATGGGTCAGCGGAATAGGTATCATACAGTCAATATTTTTAAACCTTTTACTTTCTATTAAATCTTGTCCTACAATATTACCAAGTAGCCTTCCCACTTTTTTTTGATGTTTATATTTTAATGCAAAAATTAAATCTTGTACGATACTGTCTTTAGTAAAAAATAAACTTGCGCCAGCTTCATAAAAGGGGGTTCTGCCCCAAAATATTTTTTCAATTTTATTATTTTCAATAGATAATAAAAAAGTGTAAGGTAAATTTTTTATACAGGATGCGCATAATACCTTTGACGCTGAAAGTTCTTCACTGCCGCAATGCCAACAAATTTCTGGATAAAATAAATGTAGAAAACCTGCACCCCATTGTTGGATACTATAAATAATGGAAGAAAAGAGATGGGATTTATGCATTAAAGAAGAGCTTATAGGCTTCTTCAACGGTCTCCACTGCCACTACTTTTATTCCTAATTTATTTGTATCAATACCTTTTTGATTAAAGCTGGAAATAATAATTTTTTCAAAACCTAATTTTTCTGCTTCCGCAATTCTTTGTTGAATTTTATTGACTGCTCTTATTTCACCATTGAGGCCCACTTCGCCTGCAAAACATATGCCCTGAGCTAAAGGAAGGTCTTCGAAAGAGGATAGTAAAGCTAGTATTATAGCTAGGTCCATGGAGGGGTCTTCAATTTTTAAACCACCTGCTATATTTACAAAAACATCTTTCATGCCAAAGGCAAAACCCCCTCTTTTTTCTAAAACTGCTAGGAGTAATTGTAATCTTCTTAAATCAAAACCTGTCACTGTTCTTTGAGGTGTTCCATATACACTTTGTGTAACCAAAGCCTGAACTTCAATGAGTAAGGGGCGCATACCTTCCATGGAGGCGGCAATAGTACTTCCACTTAATGCATCATTTCTTTGTGCAATTAAAAAAGCAGAAGGGTTAGTGACCACTTTCATGCCCTCACTTGTCATCTCATAAATTCCTAATTCGCTGGTACCTCCAAATCTATTTTTTAAAGTTCGCAGCATTCTATAGGCATAATGTCTATCTCCTTCAAATTGCAATACGGTATCCACCATATGTTCTAAAATTTTCGGTCCAGCAATGGCACCTTCTTTGGTGATATGACCAATTAAAAAAACAGGCGTTCCTGTTTCTTTGGCAAAGCGTTGAAATTCAGCAGCAGTTTGTTTTATTTGGGATACACTACCAGCAGCCGCTTCTATAAGATTAGATTCCAATGTTTGTATTGAGTCCACAATTACTACTGTTGGTTTTAATTTTTTAATGGCTTTAAAAATAGCAGTAGTATGAGTCTCAGTTAATAAATAAAATTGATCGTTTTTTATATTAAGTCTATCAGCACGCATTTTAATTTGTTGAATACTTTCTTCGCCGCTGATATATAAAACAATTTGATCTTTCATAAGTAAACCTTGTTGTAAAAACAAAGTACTTTTTCCAATACCTGGCTCACCCGCCACAAGTATAATGGAACCAAGAACTATACCTCCTCCTAATACTCTATTTAATTCGGTATCCTGGCTATTAATTCTTTTTTCAGATAAGCTATTCACTTCATTAATGGCAATTACTGAAGTGCCTTTTTGATTATTATGATACTCTTCCCAATTGGTTTTGTCTTCTTTTCCGCTATCTATTA
Source organism: uncultured Sediminibacterium sp. (assembly GCA_964637225.1). Lineage (GTDB taxonomy): Bacteria > Bacteroidota > Bacteroidia > Chitinophagales > Chitinophagaceae > Sediminibacterium. The sequence goes on along the minus strand of CAZWTV010000053.1, from coordinate 1,874 downwards.
ATTCTTCTGTGAAAGTATTCCACTCATTACAAGAGGGGCACTTACCTGCCCATTTGGTAGATTCATAACCACAATTATTACAAAAGAAAGCAGTTTTTGATTTACTCATGTAGTAAAGATAATAGCAAAAAATAAGAACAATACAAGTAAAAGCCGAATTTCCTTAGAACTTAATTTCTTCCTGCTCAGGATCCAAAAATCGGTAATCCACTAAGTGACTTGTATTGGAGGCTTCTGATTTAAGTTTAATTTTATATTTCTTTTTCCAACGTTTTATAATACTATTAAATATTCCTTTTGTTAAATGTGAATGAATAATAGGATGCACGAGTATTGTTAATGATTTGTGGCCATGTGTTGTTAAGTAAGCTAATTTTTTCTCCATTTCATCTTCTAATAATAAGGCTGAACTTATTTTACCAGAACCAGCACAAGTGGGACAATCTTCAGAAGTATTAATATTCACTTCTGGCCTTATTCTTTGACGGGTTGCTTGTAACAATCCAAATTTAGAAATGGGTAGTACGGTATGTCTAGCTCGATCTGCTTTCATGAATGATTCGAGCGCCTCTTGTACTTTTTTGCGATTTTCTGGCAGTTTCATATCAATAAAGTCTACCACAATAATGCCACCAATATCTCTTAATCTTAATTGTCTGGCTATTTCTTCTGCTGCTTCTAAATTTGTTTGAAGTGCATTTTCCTCTTGGTTGTTACTTACACTTTTGAAACCTGAGTTAACATCAATGACGTGTAATGCTTCAGTATGTTCAATAATTAAATAGGCACCACTATTTAAATTGACTGTTTTCCCAAACGATGATTTTACTTGTTTTGTAATGCCAAATTGATCAAAAATATCTTGATCCCCATTATACATACTAAGTATATTGACTTTCTGTGGAGCTATTCTTTGTAAATAACTTAAAGTGATATCATATATTTTTTTATCGTTGACTACAATTTTATTGAAGTCTTCGTTAAGTAAATCTCTTAATATGCTAGTAGTTTTACTTTCTTCATTCATAATTCTTGAAGGAGCCATGGCGCCTTTCAGATTAGATTGAATATTTTTCCAGTGCTTAGTAAGTGTCAATAGGTCTTCGTGTAATTCAGCGGTCGATTTACCTTCTGCCGCAGTTCTCACAATGACTCCAAAGTTTTTGGGTCTAACAGCTTCCAATATTTTTTGTAAGCGTTTGCGTTCTTCTCCAGAATGAATTTTTTTAGAAACAGCTACCATTTCATTAAATGGCGTTAATACTATAAAACGACCAGCTAATGAAATCTCACAGGTAAGTCTAGGTCCTTTTGCGGCTATAGGTTCTTTTAAGATTTGTACTAAAATTTGAGGTTTACCATTTAGTACCTCACTAATTTTTCCAGTTTTTATAATTTCTGGTGCAGTTTCAAATTTGTTAAAATCAAATTGATTATTTTGATCGGCAGTAGCCTGCTGGGTAAATTTGATAATTGATTTTATGTAAGGACTAAGGTCGGTATAATGCAAAAATGCATCTTTTTCGAATCCCACATCAACGAATGCTGCATTGAGGCCCGGGATAATTTTTTTTACTTTACCTAAATACAAGTCTCCCACGGTCCAACGTGTATCTATTTTTTCGTTGTGTATTTCAACTAATTTTTTTTCCTCTAATAAGGCAATTTCAACTCCCTCTGTGGAGCTGTTTATGATTAAATCTTTGTTCACGATAGCAACTTTTAAATACAGCTAGCTGCATAAGGCAGCGAGGCTGTTTATTTTTGAAACACATCCACTTTACATAGGAAGGAAAAGGTAAAGTAAAGTTGCTAAGTAGAGTAGTGGTGTGTATGATATTAATAAGACAAGTGCATTTAGTGGATCTAACTAC
>CAZWTV010000052.1:0-12134 GCA_964637225.1 uncultured Sediminibacterium sp. | reverse complement strand
ATTAATTGCAGTGGGTGGATTTGGCCTATGTATTATCATTTTTGCATTATCTAAATTTTTCTGGTTGTCTTTTGCCGCCCTATTAATGAGTGGTATTTTAGATGGATTTAGCATGATTGTAAGAGGTACTATTGTTCAATTAAAAACTCCAGATCATATGCGCGGTAGAGTCATGAGCGTGAACTCTATGTTTATAAATAGCAGTAATGAATTTGGACAATTTGAAAGTGGCGTGGCAGCAAAATTATTAGGTGTTATTCCCTCTGTTGTATTTGGTGGCACCATGACACTTATAGTAGTTATAACCACTTGGTTTAAAGCACCCTCTTTAAGAAAAATGGAATACTAAGAGTTAGAAAGTAAACCATGCATTACGTCATGGACAATAGGACAAAACTCTGCATTTTTCATTGTTATAGCTACTCTTTTAAAAAATACATCTTCATGGGTATAAGGAAAGCGTTGACAATCGGAAGGTCTGTGTTCATAAATACTACAAAAATTATCTGCGCCCAAAAAAGGACAAGGCTTGGTTTTTAAAACATAATCACCCTCTTGATCCATGTATAAATAAGTATCTATAAAGACCGTTTCTTTAATTCTTAAGTACTTACTAATTCTTTTAATATCAGGCATTTTAAACCTTGGTGAGTAATTTTTACAACAACGCGCGCAGTCTAAACAATTCACTTTTTGAAAAGCCGTATCATGTAAGAGTGGCAATTGTTTAAGTATTTTACGTTTATCTACCCTTTTTAAAAAATTTTGGAATTTTTTAAGCGTTTCTGAAGCTGGAGCATCATATAATTGTTCAATTGATAGGCTCATAAAAGTAGTTCAAAGATAAACTTTTTGACCTCATCCACAAGCTTTCCCCAAAACACTCAGTTGAATCGGCAAAGGGGTTTATTTTTTTGTATCTTTGTATCCATTTTTTAAATACCCTATTTATGTTGCAAGTCAATAACAACGATGCAGAATTTATTCATAGACACATTGGTCCTAATGCACAAGAAACAGAAAAAATGTTGGCTTCTATTGGAGTAAAATCCATAGAAGAATTAATTGAAAAAACGGTACCCAATAATATACGCTCTACTCAACCTATGCAAATTCCGGAAGGGCTTTCTGAATTTGAAATGTTACAGTCTTTAAAAAAAATAGGAGAAAAAAATATTATAGCTACCAATTTTATTGGAGCCGGCTACTATGGCACTATAACCCCTTCAGTCATTCTCAGAAATATTTTTGAAAATCCAGGATGGTACACACAGTATACTCCCTATCAGGCTGAAATTGCACAAGGACGTCTTGAAAGTTTATTAAATTTTCAAACCATGATTTGTGACCTAACTGGTTTACCCATTGCAAATGCTTCTTTATTGGATGAAGCCACTGCTGCGGCTGAAGCCATGGCTATGATTTTTAATCATGTAAATAAAAGCGATATAATCACTCAACCCAAGTTTTTTGTGGACAGCGCTATATTCCCGCAAACGAAAGATGTATTAAAAACAAGAGCTACGCCTATCGAAATTCAAATTGAAGAAGGACAATATACATCAGCAAAAATTGACAATAGTTATTTTGGTGCCATTCTACAATATCCCAACAACACGGGAAGTATTGAAGACTATTCTACTTTTATTCAACAAGTTCATCAGGCTGGCGGATTGGTAATTTTAGTTGCCGATATTATGTCTCTTACTTTGTTAAAGAGCCCAGGAGAATTAAATGCAGATGTTGCAGTAGGTAATACACAACGTTTAGGAGTTCCCATGGGATTTGGCGGGCCACACGCAGCCTATTTTGCCACTAAGGATGAATTTAAAAGAGGAATGCCAGGAAGATTAATTGGAGTTAGCATAGATGCACAAGGAAATAGAGCTTTAAGAATGGCTTTACAAACAAGAGAACAGCATATAAAAAGAGAAAAAGCAACATCAAATATATGCACAGCTCAAGCTTTGTTAGCGAATATGGCAGTCATGTATACTATTTATCATGGGCCAAAAGGTTTGAAAAAAATTGCGGAAAAAATAAACTCATTGGCACAAAGTTTAGAAGCCCAATTAAAAAGTATAGGTATTACTCAATCTAACAAACATTATTTTGATACATTACATTTTACTGGCTTTGATATTGCAACTTTACAAAAAGAAGCATTAGCGGCTCATATTAATTTTCGCTACTTCCATGATGGCATTAATGATAATAGCATTTCAATATCATTAGATGAAACAACCACTATTGATGATATTAAAAAAGTTGTTAGCCTATTTGAAAAGCTTACAGGTAAAAAAGCAAGTGAAAAAACAAATACAAGTAGCACCATTCCTTCCGATTTAGTTCGAACATCACACTATTTACAACATCCTGTTTTCAACTCTCATCATAGTGAAACACAAATGATGCGCTACATCAAACAATTAGAAAATAAAGACTTGGCATTAAATACAAGCATGATAAGCTTAGGAAGTTGCACCATGAAACTAAATGCTGCCACAGAGATGATTCCAGTAAGCTGGCCTGCCTTTAGTAGTATGCACCCATTGGCTCCTTCCCATCAAACCTTAGGCTATCAAGAAATAGCCAAAGAACTAAGTGCCTACTTATGTGAAACAACAGGTTTCACAGCTTGTAGCTTACAACCAAATAGTGGTGCTCAAGGTGAATATGCAGGCTTGTTAACCATACGCGCTTACCATGAACATCACCAACAAGCGCATAGAAATATTGTCTTAATTCCTATTAGCGCACATGGAACTAATCCTGCTAGTGCAGTTATGGCTGGATTTAAAGTAGTGGTAGTGGCTTGTGATGCTGCAGGAAATATTGATGTAAATGATTTAAAAGAGAAAGCAGCTTTACACAAAGAAAAACTTGGAGCTTTAATGATAACCTATCCTTCTACTCATGGAGTTTTCGAAGAAACTATTATAGATATTTGTGCATGTATTCATGAATTCGGAGGTTTAGTATATATGGATGGCGCCAACATGAATGCACAAGTGGGTTTAACCAGCCCTGGTAATATTGGTGCCGATGTTTGCCATTTAAACTTGCACAAAACATTTGCTATTCCACATGGTGGTGGTGGTCCTGGCATGGGTCCCATTTGTGTCAATGATAAACTTGCTCCTTTCTTACCAGGACATAGTTATCATAATAATTCTAAAGGTGCTGTAAGTGCTGCCCCTTTGGGTTCAGCGAGTATATTACTCATTAGCTATGCTTATATTAAAATGTTAGGTGCAAAAGGTTTACAATTAGCCACCGCTTATGCCATTTTAAATGCGAACTACATGAAATCGCGTTTAGAAAAAAAATATACTATACTTTACACTGGTAAAAATGGAACATGTGCACATGAATTTATAATTGACCTTAGACCCTTTAAAACTTCAGCAGGTATAGAATCTGAAGATGTAGCTAAGAGACTTATAGATTACGGTTTTCATGCACCCACTGTAAGTTTTCCAGTAGCAGGAACCATTATGATTGAACCCACTGAAAGTGAAGATAAAGCAGAATTAGATCGTTTTTGTGATGCTTTAATTTCAATACATGATGAAATAACTGCCATTGAAAAAGGGGTATCTGATAAATTAGATAACCCTTTAAAAAATGCACCTCACACACAGAAAGTAGTTTGTGCTAATGAATGGACCCACCCCTATTCAAGACAAGAAGCCGCCTTCCCTCTATATTATGTTCAACAAAATAAATTCTGGCCAACCGTAGCAAGAGTGAACAATACGCATGGTGATAGAAATTTAGTTTGTACATGTGAGCCAGTAGCTTCATATGCCTAATTATGGATTCGGCATCACTTGATGATTTGACTCAAGAGATGCCGAATTTATTTTATTACTTGAGATAAGTTCATAAAGTGAGATAATTTTATCCTTATCATTTAACACTACCTGAAGCTTTTCAATATCTGCTTCTAGAATTTTAATTTTTCTATTTTCTGTCTCATATTTTGAGAGAAATTCATCTAATTTGAGATTGCCTAATTCTGTTGCTGATTCATTGGATACATTAATCATTTGTCTTTGCCCAGTAAGCACCCATAGAATGTCTAAATCTGCATAGAGTTCGTCAATTCTAATTAAAATATCAGAACCAATAGAACCTAAGTTTCTGAGTTGTTTTGCAAAATAGCCATTTGATAGTCCTACTTTACGTTCAAAAGAATGAGGACTAATGTTTTTGAATTTGAGGTACGCTGAAAGGCGTTCAATAGGTTTCATAATAATGTTAGTTTAATGATGAATAGTCAAGTAAATATTTACTGACAGATTTATACATCCAAATTATTATGAAAAAAAAAATAAGATCAAAAATTTAGGCCTCAAAAATGATCTAACAATTAAAATTGAGGCCTAGGTACTATATCCAAAGAATATATTTATTAAACTATTTTAATTCTTTTTTTTCTTGCAAAGTTAACCATCTTAATTCTGCCTCCTCTAATTCATTATTTAAATTACCTAAAGTTTGACTCAATTCAATAATTTTATCATAGGCCAAGCTACTATTGTTTAATTTATCCATTAATTCTTTTTTTAATTGTTCCATTTCAGGAATATGTTTGTTTAAATACTCTAATTCATTTTTTTCTTTGAAAGTGAGTTTCTTTTCTGTCTTTTTAGAAGTAAGTTGTGTATTGTCTGGTACTAAATTTTTTTCTTGCTTATTTGTATTTAAAGTTGTTGAATTAGAAATATCGGTGCTTAGGCTTTCATAAGATTGATTGGCTTTTTCTAAAATTCTAAATTGAGTATAGTTTCCTGGATAATCTCTAATAACTCCATTTCCTTCAAAGATAAATAAGTGATCTACTAACCTATCCATAAAATATCTATCGTGCGATACTAACAATACACAACCTTGAAATTCTATTAAAAACTGTTCTAAAACTGATAAAGTAGGTAAATCTAAATCATTCGTAGGTTCATCCAAAATCAGAAAATTTGGATTTTTAAATAATATAGTAAGAAGTTGTAACCGTTTTTTTTCACCCCCACTTAAAGCACTCAAATAAGTATATTGCTTATCGGGAGTAAATAAAAATAATTCTAGAAATTGTGCAGCACTCAAAGAACCTCCACTTGCTAATGGAAAATTCTCCGCAAAAGTTTTCAAAAACTCAATGACACGCATATCTTTTTTATAAACCAATCCTTCTTGAGAAAAATGTCCAAAAACAATTGTCTCACCAATATTTATTTTTCCACTATCGGGAGTAAGGGTGCCTAATAAAATTTGTAAAAAAGTAGATTTACCCACTCCATTTTTACCCACAATTCCTATTCTCTCTCCTTTACTAAAAGTATAATCAAAACCTTTTAAGATTACTACATCCCCATATGACTTATATACTTTCTTGGCCTCTATAATTTTACCACCCAATCTTGACATTTTCATACTTAATTGTAATTGGGTCTGTTCCATTTTCTGCTTTACTTTTGCCTCTAATTCATAGAAATTATCCTGACGACTTTTACTTTTAGTAGTTCTAGCTTTAGGTTGCTTTCGCATCCACTCTAGTTCTTTTCTAAAAATATTTTTTGCTTTATCCATGCTAGCATGTTCTGCATCAATTCTAGCTGCTTTCTTTTCCAAATAATTTTCATAATCGCCTTTATAAGTATATAAATGCTCTGTTTCTAATTCCCATATTTGATGGGTGACTGCTTCTAAAAAATAACGATCATGTGATACCAATAAAAGAGTTACTTTTTCTTGTGTTAAATAATGCTCTAACCACTCAATCATATTTAAATCCAAATGATTGGTGGGTTCATCCATAAGTAATAAAATATGTTTAGATTCGAAACCCATTTGTATTAATGTCTTAGCCAAAGAAACTCGCTTTCTTTGGCCACCACTTAATTGGGATACGGGTTGTTGTAAATGATGAATATTTAATTTAGTTAATATAGTTTTAACTTTTGATTCAAAATCCCAGGCACTTTTTTCTTCCATTTCTACAATAGCCTGCGAGATTAAATTTTCATCCTCTGCTTCTAAAGCAATTTCATAATTACTAATAGCTTTCATTACAGGATGATCCTGATTAAAAATATTTTGAGTAATACTAGCCGATTCTATAAACTGTGGATCTTGTTCAAATAAAACCAAATGGACATCTTTATGTATTTTAACTACTCCTGCATCTGGTGGATCTTTTCCAGCCAATATTTTCAGTAGTGTAGTTTTACCCACACCATTTCTTGCTATTAAAGCAATGGTATCTCCTTCATTAATATTAAAACTAATGCCCTTGAACAAAGGGGTAATTCCATAACTTTTGGTTAAACCTTCAACAGAAACATAATTCATGGCGCAAAGATAAGCCGCCCCTTCTAGTAATTAGTAAAATTATAAGTATTGTTTGAGTTAAAAAATGGGTAAAAACAATTGAACTATGTACTTTTGCAATTACAAGACAATCAAATATTAGAATGAAAAATTTTGAAGTACCTTCTGGTTATCGTAGTACTTTAATAAGTGCTATTAAAAATAAGCGAAAGGAAAATGATAAATTGAAAAAGGATTTTAGTCCTGCCTTTATAGATTTAGGAAAATTAAAAATATACCTTGCACGTCATTTTGGATTTTGCTATGGGGTAGAAAATGCTATTGAAATTGCTTATAAAACAATCGAAGAAAATAAAGGAAAAAGAATTTTTCTATTAAGTGAAATGATTCATAATCCTCAAGTAAATGCCGACCTAACAAAAAAAGGAGTACAATTTTTACATGATACGAATGGTAATGAATTAATTCCAATTTCTAATTTAACGAAAGAGGATGTTGTTATTATTCCAGCTTTTGGTACAACATTAGAATTAGAAGCTACCATAAATGCAATTGGTATAGAAATTCATAAATATAATACCACTTGCCCTTTTGTTGAAAAAGTTTGGAATAGAGGAGATCAAATCGCAAAAAAAGGATTCACTATAATTATACATGGCAAACCCAAACACGAAGAAACTAGAGCCACTTTTTCACATGCAGCTCATAAAGCCCCTACTTTAATTGTAAATGATATGCAAGAGGCTCAAATTTTGGGTAAATTAATTACTGGAGAAATTCCCATCAACGATTTTGAAAAGTATTTTAAAAATAGACACTCCGAAAATTTTGACCCCAACATTCATTTTGAAAAAATTGGGGTTATTAATCAAACTACGCAACTTGCCTCCGATACACAGGCTATCTCTGATTTTTTAAAAAATATAATAGCTACTAAATTTGGTAAAGAAAATATAAGTGCGCATTTTGCAGATACCCGCGATACTCTTTGTTACGCTACCAATGATAATCAATCTGCAGTTATTGAATTATTAAACACATCTGCCGATTTAGCAATTGTAATGGGAGGAAAAAATAGTAGCAATAGCTCTCATTTAGTAGAATTATGCGAACAAAAACTACCTACTTATTTTATAGATGATGCTAATAAAATAATTGATATGCATCAAATTATAAAAACAAACTGGAAAGATAAATCTGAGGAAATTGTTCAACATTATTTACCTGCCCAAGACACTGTCACCATACTAATGACGAGTGGCGCTAGTTGTCCTGACACAGTAGTGGAGTCGGTAATACGTAAAATTGCAGGTTATTATAAAGTAGAAAAGGCACTGGAAGATGTTATCCAATTTTGGCAAGCGCCCAACTAAGGGCAATATTCAATTGTTCTTCCTTAGTCATATTCGAATTGTCTAATACTACAGCGTCTTCAGCTTGCCTTAAAGGACTTCTCTCTCTTGTAGTGTCCATTAAATCTCGATGCTTTAAATTAGCTTCAATTTCTTCTTTTCGAATAGAAGGGTTTGTTTTTTGTAATTCTAAGAATCGTCTTTGTACACGAATATCCGGATGAGCTGTAACAAAAATTTTAAGTTCTGCATGAGGAAAAACAACTGTACCAATATCTCTACCATCCATAACAATACCTTTGTATTCTCCCATTGCTTGTTGTTGTGCTACTGCAAAATCTCTTACTGCTCCAATGGTAGCCACCTCACTAACTTTTTCACTAACGCTCATTTCTCTAATTTTGGTTTCCACATTTTCACCATTCAACATCATATCACTTTTTGAACTAGTAGCATTATAAACAAAGTTTAATTTTATTGCGCTCAATGCATTTTTAATTTGGAGCTCGTTTTCAAAATTTATGTTATTTCTAATAAAGTAAAGTGCTACAGCTCGATACATAGCTCCTGTGTCAATAAATACATAGCCTAATTTTGCAGCCAAAGATTTGGCTAATGTACTTTTACCACATGAGGAATATCCATCAATAGCTATGATAATTTTATGATTCATATTAACTTACTGCAATAGTTTCAGTTTTAGGAAGATGGGCATTTCTAATAGCTATTTGGCGAACAGCTTTAGAAACTACTAATCTTAAAGCCGCTTTAGAAATTTCTTCCTCTCCCACCATCGCTGGCACACCTGCATCTCCTCCTTCTCTGATGGATTGTACTAATGGTATTTCTCCTAAAAAAGATAAATCGTACTCTGAAGCTAAATTTTGACCTCCTTGCTTTCCAAACAAATAATATTTATTGTTCGGTAATTCTTGTGGTGTGAAATAAGACATATTTTCTATTAATCCAATCACAGGAACATTTACATTAGCTTGACCAAACATTGCAATAGCTTTTTTTGCATCTGCCAGTGCTACTGTTTGTGGGGTTGTTACAATTACTACACCCGTTACTGGAACGGTTTGCATAATAGTTAAATGTATATCACCTGTGCCAGGAGGCATATCAATGACTAAATAATCTAATTCACCCCAATCCACGTCGGTAATAAATTGTCGAATAGCACTACTTGCCATTGGACCTCTCCAAACGACAGCATCTTTTTCATCAACTAATAAACCAATACTCATTAATTTAATACCATACTTTTCCAAGGGTATAATAATTCCACTTCCATTGACATCTTTCATTTGAGGCCTTTGACCTCTTACGCCAAACATAATTGGAACACTTGGTCCATAAATATCGGCATCCATGAGACCTACTTTAGCTCCTCCTTCTGCTAATGCTAAAGCCAAATTAGCAGACACAGTGCTTTTTCCAACACCCCCCTTACCACTTACTACCGCAATGATATTTTTTACTTGTCCTAAAACCTTTTTTTCATCTTTTCTTAAACTGGTAGTTTGAGCTGTAAAACCAATCTCAATAACGGCTTCTTTATTGACTAATAATTTAATGGCATTTTCACAGGCATTTTTCATTAAATCCTTCATTGGACAAGCAGGTGTGGTAAGTACAATTGTAAAACTTACTTTATGGCCATCTATTTGAAGATCTTTGATCATATTTAAAGTAACCAAATCCTTACCCAAATCGGGCTCCTGCACATTACTTAAGGCCTTTAAAATATCAGCACTAGTCATTATGGAAGTTTTTGTTAAAAAATTTAGATCGCTGCAAAGTTAACGCTCATTGCACTTATTTTGCGGTTTTAGGAGGCAGAATATTAAAAAATGCCTTCAATTATTTAAAGATGTAAGCTTAAATTTGCAAATACATGAGAAAGGCATTATTTATAATTTTCATTACCCTAATTAGCTATTGCCCAAATAAGGCTATTGCTCAAACGGTAGATATTTACCGTGACTCGGTCATTCAACTTTATGGCGTTATCATGACAGCAGATAGCTTAAAAGCCATCCCTTTTGCAAGCGTTATAGTTGAAAAAAAAGGACGTGGGACCATTACCAATAACGATGGTGTTTTTTCAATAGCAGTGAATAAAGGGGAAAGTATTACTTTTTCTTGTGTTGGTTTTAAAAATAGAACCATATTAATTCCTGCAAAATTAGAAGGAAATCAATATAGCGTAATACAATTAATGGTTAATGATACTAATTTTTTACCTGCCACTATTTTAAAACCTAGACCTTCTCGAGCTCAATTTGAAAGAGATTTTGTGAATGCAAAAGTGGATGACGATATGTATGAGACTGCAAGGAAAAATACTAGTATGAATCAAAAAAGAATTATTCTTTCTTCTTTACCCTATGACGGAAAAGAAGCAGTAGGTGCTTCTTTAACACAACAAGCAAGCAAATATTATTATACTGGTCAATTACCCCCCATGAATATATTAAACCCAAGTGCCTGGAGAAGTTTTATCAATGCTTGGAAGAGGGGTGATTATAAATCAAAAAAATAATTCTATGAAAAATATTGCTGTTATTGGTGCCGGCACCATGGGTAATGGTATTGCACATGTATTTGCACAAAAAGGTTTTAAAGTGCATTTAATAGATACACAAAGTGTTGCTTTAGATAATGCTTTAATTACTATTCAAAAAAATTTGGATAGACAAATTGCCAAGCAAACTATTAGTACCGAGGATAAAAATAAAACACTTGCCCATATTCAAACCTTTACCTCTATAGAGCTTGGAGTAGCTCAAGCAGATTTAGTAATAGAGGCAGCTACTGAAAATGTAGATATCAAAAAAAAGATTTTTTCCCTTCTTGATCAATTTACTAAAGACACTTGTATACTTGCTTCCAATACCTCATCCATCTCAATTGGAGAATTAGCCACTTCTACACAAAGACCTGAACAAGTTATTGGTATGCATTTTATGAACCCCGTTCCTATTATGAAATTAGTGGAGATAATTAATGGAGCAGCTACAAGTGAAGCAGTTACAAATGCCATTGTTTCTCTAACCAAAAAAATTGATAAAGTTCCCTGTGTAGTAAAAGATGCTCCCGGTTTCATTGCTAACAGAATATTAATGCCCATGATTAATGAAGCAATCTATGCTTTATCGGAAGGCATTAGCGATGCTGCCACAATTGATCAAATTATGAAATTGGGTATGGCACACCCCATGGGACCATTGCAATTGGCTGACTATATTGGACTTGATGTTTGCAGAAACATTATGAATATCATGGCTGAAGGCTTCCAAGATTCAAAATACGCCCCCTGCCCATTGCTTGTTAAATTAGTGGAAGAAGGAAAATTGGGTGTCAAAACAAAAGTAGGTTTTTACACCTATTAGCCTAATCATTGGTCATGCGTTTACAAGAGATAAAATTATTACTTAAGCAAAAGCTCTCTTCCCAAATTGAAGCAATTGAATTAAATAGCATCATAGGTATGCTTATTGAAGAAGTAAGTGGTTGGAATAGAACACAACAAATAATTAATAGTAATAGCGCTTTTACCCACGCACAATTAGAAAAGTTAGAACAATATACTAGTCAACTTCTCTTAGGCCAACCTATACAATATATTCTGGGCAAAGCTTGGTTTATGGGAAAAGAATTAATAGTCAATAAAAATGTATTAATTCCAAGACCTGAAACAGAAGAATTAGTAGAATGGATCATTTCCTATAGCAATATAAAAAATAAACCTTTATCAATTTTAGATATTGGGACTGGTTCTGGGTGTATTCCCATTGCCTTGAAATTAGCTTTACCACATTGTAATTTAACTGGTTTAGATATAAGCAAAAATGCATTGAAGGTAGCGCAATTAAATGCAAATAATTTAAAATTAGAAATAAACTGGTTAGAACTTAATATTTTAAATACAGTTGCTTTAGAAAATACCTACGATATTATGGTGAGTAATCCACCTTATATTCCTATTAGAGAAAAAGCAAGTATGCAAAAGCAAATTGTTGACTTTGAACCTGCATTAGCTTTATTTGTATCTGATGAAGATCCGCTTATTTTTTATAAAACCATTGCAAAAATTGCGAAGCAAAATTTATCTAAGAATGGGCAATTATTTTTTGAAATTCATTATGATCAAGCACAAGCCATACTTGCTTTATTAAACGAACTTCATTTTCATGCAGAATTAAGACAGGATAGTTTTGGTAATGATAGAATGATACGCGCAAGTTTACAGTAAGTAAAATAGGAAAACTATAATTTTAGAAATTTGCTACTAGTGAGCTGGATTCACTGCTACAACAGGTGTAGCTCCTAAAGATTTTATGATTTGCATTACTTGTATAGTAACTCCTAAATTAGAAACACTATCGCCATTTATAACCACAGAAGGTTTTTCTGTTTCTTTTGCTAAAAAAGATTTTAATTCAT
>CAZWTV010000051.1:0-12338 GCA_964637225.1 uncultured Sediminibacterium sp. | reverse complement strand
AATCAACAAAGGAAACAGAATTAAAAGAAGTTGATTAATTATAAAATATTATTAATGAATTAATTAGTTAAAATTTAAAGAACGAACAATCTTTATTTTTTTATGTCTTTGTGACTTGGATTCAAGAGCCATTTTTCTGTCAAATTTTGCTCTATTAAATCTTTGGAATAATAAGAATGAAAATAAGCATCATTGGCCCAAACAGAGAAAAGATTTTTATAAAAAGGGCTATCACTATCCCCAGATTGTCCTGGAGTATTGATTATCAGTGTTTTATCCCAGTTTCGGGTATCCATTAAAATTCTAAAACTAGCTCCACTTACTTGATTATCAGCACTACCCGTAGATCCTGGAGTTTGGCCATTACCCCCTCTGGGTAGAGGACCAATATTTAGTTTGGATTTTAAAGCAGGACTTACCAAATTGGCTAGTGGGTGTTCAAAATAAATATGCTTGTATTTCTGTTGTCCATAGTTCCAAGCACTCATTTCTATCCCTAATTTAATTTTTAAATTTTTAATAGCTTGTTCAAATGCATTTTTTATAAAAATATCTCTTTGGTTAATAGCTTCCTGTTCATTCTCTCCAAAATAATGTAATGGATTTTCTAAACGATCATTTATTTTTTTTGTTTGAAGGCTTACCCAAGATTTAACAGCATCGGGTACAAAATATTTTTGGGCATTTATTGATAATTGTTTTTCCCAAGCCACATAAATACCTGCAGCAATACTATTTTTATCTAAAACAAAATTCCAATTCATTAAATACTGTTTAGCAGCATTAGTAAAAGAATCTTGAAATTTTATTTTTTCAAGTAAGGGCGTAATAATACTTGCAGGTATAGAAAAATAATCTGTTTGTAATTTTCCCATATCCTCTAGTGTTATATTATTATTCTCACTTAATACTTTATTAATTCTATCCCCTCTATACGGATCGGCCCAAGTATAACCCACTGCATCCCAATGTTCATAGGTCTCAGGAGTTACATGCTGATTCGCAGTTGCAAAAAAATCTTTACTAGGATTCAATAAGTGAGGACGTTCTTTAATAGGTAAATACCCAGCCCATTCATATCTTCCATCACCAGGAATAGGCACATAACCACTGAAATTTTTTCGAATAGGTACAATTCCCACTACTTGCCATCCTATGTTTCCTTTTTTATCAGCCCATATCATATTCTCACCAGGTATATGACTATAAGAACAAGCATCTCTAAAACTCTCCCAGCTAGTAGCTTGATCAATTCTTAAAGAAGCTAAATAAGGAGCACCACCTACTTCCCTCCATGCACACTTAACAGCATAAGCTTTATTATTGACAGAATCGATATAAGTCACTGGGCCATGTATGGTATAATTCAATGCAATAGTTTGTGGTGCTTGGTTTTTTATTTTAATAGTTTCATAGATGGTTTTCATTTTAACCCATCGACCCTTATACCAATATTCATTTTTATGTGAAGGATTAATAGTATAAACATATAAATCTTCGCCATCGGTTTCATAGATGGTCAAACCCCAAGCACCAAATTCATTATGCCCTATGGAAACCCCTGGTATTTCTGGCTCTCCACCACCTACTACATTCCAACCTGGTGCAACTAAATGCACAATATATCGCAAAGAGGGCACAGCAATTTTTCTATGAGGATCGTTGGCAAGCATTGGGAAACCACTTTCTGTTTTTTTACCACTAATAATCCAATTATTACTTCCTTCCATTTCTTGTTCTGGTAAAAAAGCAGCAGCAGCATCTTCATCTTGCTGCATAATATCAGATTTAGTAAATTCTATATCTGTTCTATAAGCATTATATAATGCTAAAATATCTGCTTTCAATAAGTCTCCATTAATGGCAGTATCTAATTTTAAATTAGGATCTTTAGGATGAAACCAAATTAAATCTTTAACTTTTTTTTCACCTACGGTTGCTACAGCTCTTCCTATATTTAACTCTTGAGTAATATTTCCCAATAAACCTTGATGTCTTGAAATTACAATTTCGGGTGTCCATTTTTCAGGACGAATATTTAAAATTTTAAATTCAATGGGAAGTAAATCAGGCTTCGCATTTACTTCTGTGATATAACTATTTACACCTTCCACATAGGCTTGGATAATAGCTTGCCCATGTGGATGATAATGTTGTAATTCTTTTTGTAAGTCTCCTCTAAATTTAAATAAACGTGTCCCAATATCTCTTTTCAATTCCCTTGACCCTAATATTTCTGCAACAGTACCTGTGGCTTGTCTTCGCCAAACTTCAAATTGAAATAATCTATCTTTTGCAGCACAGTAGCCTTGCGTGAAAAATAAATCGTGTTCATTTTTAGCATAGATATGATTAACACCCCATTGATCTCTTAATATTTCTACTTTTTGCTGTAAACCTCTTAGTGAAATTATTTTTTTTTCTTGCGCATGGAGGGGTGTATATATCGAGCATTCAATAATTAAAAAAATGACCCCTAAAAAAAATTTTAAAAACCTTAGAAAATTTTTTTGCATGACTATTTGATTTAAGAGAATCAATGATACTTTAAATTAAGAAAAATTTTTTGCAAAATGAATAAAGTAAATAAAGTATCTTATGTACTTGCAAGTCAAACCTATTGACCCGCTGTTTTCGACATTGTACTTTCGATAAGGGTAAATTTACCAGAGGCTTTTAATTCTTTAAATCCTCCTTTAATATTGATTAAATGGTCAAAGCCACGTGCTTTTAAAATTGAAATAAAAATCATAGACCTATATCCACTTTGACAATGTATATAATAAGTTTTGTTTTTATCTATGGCGATCATACTGTCATTAATAAAATCTAAAGGAGCATTTTGCACCTCTTTAATATGTTCAGAATTATATTCAGAAACATTACGTACATCCAAAATTTCTACATCATTTTTATGAGCTTGTAATAGTGCCAATTCAGCAGCATCCATAGAAACTATTTGGTCTATTTCTTTACCCGCTTTTTGCCAGGCTTCAAATCCATTTTCTAAATATCCAATGGTATAATCATACCCAACTCGAGCTAATCTAGTGATCACTTCTACCTCTCTACCTTTTTCAGTTACCAATAAAATTTCTTGTTTGATATTGGGAATCATAGCACCTACCCATGGTGCAAAACTACCATCAATTCCTATATTGATAGAATTAGGAATATACCCTTTGGCAAAAATTTGTGGATCTCTGGTATCTAGAATTAAAGCGCCTGTTTCATTAGCAGCTGTTTCAAAAGCTACTGGGCTTAGGGCATGTTGTCCTCTTTGCAAAATTGTATCCATACTATCATATCCTTGAACATTTAACATTACATTCAAAGGAAAATAGCCAGGAGGTGCTGCTAAACCTTCTAACACCACTTTGATAAAATCTTCTTTAGTCAAATCGGCAGCTAATGCATAGTTGGTTTTCTTTTGATTTCCAAGAGTATCTTGTGTCTCTTTGCTCATTTTTTTACCACAAGCACTGCCAGCTCCATGTGCAGGATAAATAATAATATCATCGGGTAAATTCATTATTTTATTTCTCAAAGAATCAAATAAATAGCCTGCTAACATTTCCTTTGTTAAGGCTGCTTCTACCTTTTGAGCCAAGTCGGGACGACCAACATCTCCAATAAATAAAGTATCACCACTAAACAAAGCTACTTGTTTACCTATTTCATTAATTAATAAATAACAAGTGCTTTCCAAAGTATGTCCTGGTGTATGAATTACTTTAATAACCACTTTACCTAACTTAATTTCTTCTCCATCTTGAGCACTATAAAAATCAAAAGAAGGCTTTGCATTGGGGCCATACACTATTGAGGCACCTGTTTTTTTGGCTAGTTCTAGGTGACCAGATACAAAGTCGGCGTGAAAATGTGTTTCTAATACATATTTTATAGTTCCTTTGTCTAGAGCCGCTTTTTGAATATAGGGTTCTACTTCTCTTAATGGATCAATGATAGCTACTTCACCTTCACTCATAATATAATAAGCCCCTTGTGCTAAACAGCCAGTATAAATTTGTTCTAGTTTCATATCTATATTTTCAAACTCTAAGTTCCGACATAAAATTAGATTTTAAAGTGATAAAAATCACTTTTAGTAAAAAAATATTAATACTCACTAAGTGCTAAATTGTACCTAAATTGTACAACCATTGTAATAGCTTTACAAAAATTTAAATACATGGAAGTTATTGGATATTTGGCATCAATACTTATAGGGGTTTCATTGGGCCTTATTGGTAGCGGAGGTTCTATATTAACTGTCCCTTTATTAGTATACCTTTTTCATGTATCACCTTTACTTGCTACTACTTATTCTTTAGCTATCGTAGGATTTAGCAGCATAGTAGGTGTTATTTCCAGATTAAAACAAAATTTAGTTGATTTCAAAACCATTTTTATTTTTGGTTTGCCTTCCATTGTGGGAGTTTTCAATTCTAGAAAGTTTTTACTTCCAGGGATTCCAGAAAAAATTTATACTGGTCCTCACTTGCTGTTAACCAAAAGTCATTTTATAATGTTATTTTTTGCTACTCTAATGTTAATAGCAGCCTTATCCATGATCATTGGAAAAAATAATAAAGAAAAAGAAGGCGTAATGCCTGTCTATGGTTTTAGTTTAATGCTAGTAGGTTTTTGCGAAGGTTCATTAACTGGTATTGTAGGTGCCGGAGGTGGTTTTTTAATTATTCCAGCTCTTGTATTATTGGCAAGACTTCCCATGAAAAGAGCTATTGCCTCTTCCTTGGTTATAATTAGTATAAAATCTTTGGTAGGTTTTACAGGAGATATAATTCATACATCTATTGACTGGAGCTTCTTATTGAAAATAATTTTACTTGCTACTTTAGGAATTACAACTGGTAATTATATAAATAAAAAAATGGATGGTGCGAAACTAAAAAAAGGATTTGGCTTTTTTGTTCTCATCATGTCACTCGTCATAATAATAGAACAGTTTTTCTTTACTAATTTGATAAACTAAATATCTTATTCATTAATACCCACTTCTCTCCTGGTTTGGCTATGGGAAGTGCTTGTTGATATTCCCACATCAACTTCTCCCATTGCATCACTATTTCATTGTTAGCATCCAAGACTGCTTTTTTCTCAAAACTAAAATCATCACTCACCTCCATAATCATACATAACCTATTAGCTACTCTATAAATTTCTAAATGTAGAATGCCTGCTTCTTTAATAGAGCTAATTATTTCTGGCCAAACCGATCTATGATACTGCTCATAAGTGGCTATTAATTGTGGATCATCTTTTAAATCTAGTGCCAAACAATATCTTCTCATATTTGAATGTATTTAATTGCCATATACAAAGGATTCCATTACGTGCATTGACTTTAGTGCCTCTTCAGCAGAACAAGGATTTTCACCAACTCCATTAAAATATGTTACTACTTTTTCAATAAAATTTTGTTGCATATGCATAGGCGCCTCAAACTGTAATTGCTTTTCAACGCCTTCGATAGTTAATGTAATAGTATGTCCAAATACAGGAAAAGTAATTTTCCCTTTGGTACCCATCATTTCAAAAATATCTTCTTGTTCCTCTTTCAGTGCACAAAAACTCCAATGACCTTTACAATGAATTCCATTTTCCATTTCAATTTCACCCATAACAGTATCTTCTACATCATATAACTTAGCTTTATTAAAAGCTTTTCCATTATAAGATTTTGCTTTACCGAAAAAATAAAATAGAAGATCTAATTGATGTGGTGCCAAATCATAAAAATAACCACCCCCTGCCAAAAGAGGATCTATTCTCCAATTTTGTATTGGATCTAATAAACCACTATCTTCTTTTAACATTTCAATACGAACTGAAACAATATCACCAATAGTTTTAGTATCAATTAATTTTTTGACTTCTAAAAATAAAGGAAGGGCTCTGCGATAATGAGCAATTACCAATGGTATATTAGTCTTTTTTGAAAAAAGATGCATGCGTTCACAAGCAGCAACGTCCAAGCCCATGGGTTTTTCTACATACACCGGCTTGCCTGCTTGCATAGCCGCAATGGCATAGGCTTCATGAAATTTGGGAGGAGTTGCTATATAAATAGCATCTACTTCATTATGTTGAATCAATTCATTAGCGTCTGTGAAAAAATAAGGAACCTGATGTTTTTTGGCATACTGTTTTAGTTTTTCTGCATCTCTTCGCATGACAGCTACCAGTTTTGAATAGGGTACTTTATTAAAAGCGGGTCCACTTTTCATTTCTGTGACTGAACCACAACCAATCATGCCCCAACGAATTGTTTTCATACTTATTTAAGATAAGTTTTAAACCAGTTCAAATGACTATTATACCTATGTACAAGATAAGAAGGCACACGAATACCATGATTTTGATTGGGATAAATTATTAATTGAGTAGGAATACCTTCCGACTTAAATGCCTGGTACATTTGTTCAGCACCCACTACAGGTACATTAAAATCGGCTTGACTTGCCATAAACAAAGTGGGTGTTTTAATTTCTTTTACTTTAAAGAAAGGGTAAGAGACATCTAACCATTTTTTTAGATTATTCCATGGCTTTCCAAGTTCTGGTTCATACTGAGTAATATATTGATCGGTACCATAAAAAGAAAGCATTAAAGAACTACCTGCGCCACTTACCGCTGCTTTGAATCGTTTGTCTGTAGCAATTGTATAATTTGTTAAAATACCTCCATAGCTCCAACCTGCAATAGCTAATTTTGTAGAGTCGGCAATTCCTACTTTAATTAATTCATTTGTGATTGCTAATATATCTTTCACTTCTTTATTACCCCAATCGGCAAAAATAGTTTTAGTATAATTAGCACCACGTCCACTACTTCCTCTGTAATTCACAGCTGCAACTGCATAACCTGCAGCTGCATATATTTGACGTGTCATATCAAATGAAAATTCATCCTGGGCCACAGGACCTCCATGAATAAATAAAATAAGAGGTAATTTTTTTGAATTAGAATCAGGTAAATATAAAATACCATTTACTTTATTTTTATCTGAAGCGATAGCTGAAATACCTTTTACAATTACTTTTTGAAGAGGTGCTAAAAAAGCATCCTGTATATGTGTAAGTTTTTGAAATGAAGCATTACCATGTGCAATATAAATTTCATTGGGAGTGGCACTATTGCTAAATAACACCACTTTCGTGCCTTTTTCATTAATGTCCAAAGAATTGTATACCGCTTGTTCATTTGTCAATGGTTTTACCTCTCCAGTACTGGTATTTATTTGCATGATATTTTGAACTCTATCATCCTCCACTAATGCGTAAATAGAAGTATTGTCTTCGGACCAAATAATATGTTCAATGGAACGATCAAAATTTTTAGTAAGTACTTTTGTTAGCTTTGTTTTTAAATCAATAACTGCTAGCTGTTGCAAGTCATACATATTAAAAGCATCTTCTGAGCTTGATTGTAAATAAGCAATAGATGAATTATCAGGACTAAATTTAGGAGAACGATTAGAACCCTTATAACTAGTAAGCTTTATAGGATTTTGAGCACTACCTAAGTTTAATAAAAAAATACTAGTATTATCATTTTGGTCTGGACTAACACTTACATTACTTACATAAGTAATCATTTTGCCATCCTTACTTATACTTACATCAGATTCATTATAATTCCCTTTAGTGAGTGTATCTAATTTTTTTGTTGCTAATTCAAAACTATATAAATGAGTTTTTCTATTATCTAAATATCCTTCATAGTCTGCTTTAAAACGATATCTATCTATTTCATAAGGTTTTCTCACTTTAGATTTTGCGGTGTCGGCGTAATTATAATCTTTAATGTTAAATATTAAATGTTTAGCGTCTTTAAACCAATAATAAGACTGTAATTCACCTTTTATATGAGTAATTTGTATAGGCTCTCCCCCTCGTCTATCCATTAAAAATAATTGAGCACCTTCCTCTTCCTCTTTACTTGCTGCCAAAAATGAAATGTATTTACCATCGGGACTCCAATCATAATTAGAAACACCCTTGGTTTGTTCTGTGAGAGAAACAGTTTGAGTGCCATCGGCACTTACCATATAAAGTTTACTATAAAATTTATCTTTAGCAGAATCTATTTTTGAAATACTATATAAGACCCATTGTCCTTCTGGTGATATTTTGGGACTTGAAATTGTTGACATTCTATAAATGTCATGGGGACCCATTGGTCTGAGTCCTGCATTTTGTGCCCCTGCAGATAATACTATCAATATATTCATTAAAAAACTCAAACTTGCAATACGTATTAATGTTTTCATACTTTTCATTTAATTTTCAAAACCTACAAAATTCCAATTGGCTTTTCTACAAGCTTCATTGAAAGCAGCTATTTCATTAGATAATAAAGCTTGTTTTTGTGCTTCATATTTTTTCCACTGAGCATGCAATTCTTCATATCTTTTTTGTTGTCCTTTTGTTACATAAGGTATGTTACCCGATTCTACTTCTCCTTTTACAAAAACAATATTTGCACTTAATTTATTGACAAAATTTATAACATCATCATTGGATTGAGATTTAGGTTGAATAAGTTGTTCTTCCCACTCTTTAATAGTAGTAATAATACTTTTTGCTTTTGAGGATAATGAATCAAGTGCATGAATGCCTTCGGCACGTGTTATAAACTGATTTAATTGATCTTGAATTTTTCTCATTTGTACAACTGACACATGAATAGCTTCTATATCCTCTGAAGCAAGTTTAGATAATTGATCCTGTTGCATATAATCACTTGGAGTGGCTGAAAGTCTAGGATCGGCGAATACTTCAAAAGAAGAAGTGGCTGTTTTACCATTTATGGTCAAACGTGCTTCATATTTACCTGGTACTACAGTTCTACCACCCATACTGCCTTCAATGATTACATTTTCAATGGTAGGTAAATTATTTTGTTTGAGATCCCAAACAAAACGATTTAGCCCTGTTCGAATTTCTATTTTTGGATCAGCCTCTAATTGATTATTACTAGTTGCTGATTTAGGCTTTTCCATATAATAGGTACGAACTAGTTTTTGTTGTGCATCTAAGATTTCAATAGTAGCAGACTTCACAGAATCTTTATTTTGAATATGAAAATAAATAACTGCTCCTGTAGCGGGATTCACAGCAGTAGTATTTATTTCTAATGGATCTTCTGTTTCTGCAAATTGTCTATCCAAAGGACTAGACCCACTTACACGAACTACATTACTTATGGGAAGAAGTGTAGAAGTTACATTAAGGCTAGCTGCATTTTTCCTAATGGGTATTAAATCATCTAATACCCAGAATGCACGTCCTTGTGTGGATGCCAATAAATGGTTTTGGTGCAATTTTAAATCAGTAATAGGCGTCACTGGTAAATTAAGTTGTAATT
Organism: uncultured Sediminibacterium sp.; assembly: GCA_964637225.1. GTDB lineage: Bacteria > Bacteroidota > Bacteroidia > Chitinophagales > Chitinophagaceae > Sediminibacterium. The sequence continues at coordinate 2,945 of CAZWTV010000051.1, read as the reverse complement.
GTTTCCAATTCTTTCCTCCGTTATAAGAAATATAAAAACCTGTTTCAGTTCCAGCATAAAGTAAATCTTTTACTTCATTGTCTTCTCTCACTACACGCACATAAGCACCATAAGGTATTCCTTCAGAAATTTTAATCCATGTTTTTCCATAGTCGCTAGTTTTATATATAAGTGGTGTGAAATCATTAAACTTATATTTATTGACAGCAATATAGGCAGTAGCTTTATCAAAAGGAGATACTTCAATTGCATTTACTAAAGTTCCTTTTACTCCCTCTGGAGTAATATTAGTCCAAGTACTACCCCCGTCTCTTGTAAGATGAACTAACCCATCATCACTACCTGTATAAAAAACTCCTTTTTCAAGAGGCGATTCTATTACATAACTAATAGTACAATAATTTTCTCCACCCGCACCTTCATTCGTATAAGGTATTCCGCTCATACCCATTTTACTAGTATCATGCGTTGTTAAATCTGGAGAAATAGCAGTCCATGATTTTCCTAAATCGGTGGTTTTAAATAAAACATTAGCTGCGTGATAAAAAACACCTGGCTCGTGTATAGAATGAATAATTGGTGCATTCCAATTAAATCGATAATTCATATCCTTAGGTTGTAAAGACTGATATTGTACTGGATATTCCATGACAGCCACTTGCTCATTCGTTTTTGTATCTAACAAACCAATAGTCCCTTGATAACTACCGCCCATGACATACCTTGGATTGTTGGGATCAAAAGCTAAAAATGCAGATTCTCCTCCTGCACTATATGACCAATCTCTTTCTGTAATACCTCCCCAAGAGGTAGTTTGACTAGCTATCTTCACTGAAGTATTATCTTGTTGACCACCATAAATATTATAGGGAAATAAATTATCAGCATTCACTCTATAAAATTGAGCAGTGGGTTGATTGTCTTGTGAAGACCATGAAGCACCCCCATTAAAAGATATGGCAGCACCTCCATCATTTGAAATAATCAAATTTTTATTATTGGTAGGATTAATCCATAATTGATGATAATCTCCATGTGGTGCTCTAAAATATTGCCAAGTTTTTCCACCATCGGTTGATTTTATCGCAGGTGAATTTAAAACATAAACAGTGTTTTCATCCACTGGATCTGCAAAAGCTTCAACATAATACCAAGCGCGTTGTACCAAACGATGGTCTTTGCTGACTCTATTCCAAGATTTACCTGCATCGTTAGAAACAAATAAACCACCTTGTTCTTTTTCAGAATCACTCTCCACTACTAAATAAACTTTATTAGAATTAGCTTTAGATACAGATACACTCATTTTCCCTAATTCTTTAGGAAGCCCTGTTTGAATTTTTTCCCAAGTATCTCCTCCATCAACAGATTTATATAAACCACTTCCTTTTCCTCCACTTCTAATTTCCCAGGGTAATCTTCTATAATCCCACATAGCAGCATATAAAATTCTTGGATTATTCATATCCATACTTAAATCTACACAACCTGTATTCTCATCTACATATAAAGTTTTAATCCAAGTTTTTCCACCATCTGAGGATTTATAAACGCCTCTTTCTGAGGAAGCCCCATGAATAGCACCTTGTGCGCCTATATAAACTAGGTCTGCATTTTTGGGATGAATACGAATAGCAGCAATTTGACGTGTTAATTCTAATCCCATATTTTTCCAAGTCTTACCAGCATCAGTAGATTTATAAATTCCATCTCCATATGAACTCATCACACCTCTAGGCGCATGTTCTCCCATACCAACATAAACTACATTTACATCAGACTCAGCTACTGCCACAGCACCTACAGATCCTGTTTTAAAAAATCCATCAGAAATATTTTTCCAGTGTATTCCAGCATCTTCAGTTTTCCAAACACCACCACCAGTAGTTCCCATATAATATACTAAAGGATTACTAGTAACCCCTGTAGAAGTTACAGAGCGCCCACCGCGCATTGGGCCCACATTTCTCCAAAGTAAGGGTTTATAATAATTAGCTTCATTAATTGGCTTAATAGTTTCCGTTTTTGAAGGATCTGTTTTCTTTTGTGCTAAAATGAATAAAGGCAAGCATAAGAAAAATGAAATACGAATAAAACGTTGTCTCATAGAATAAATTTTTGACTACAGATTAATTTAAATTGTGAACATTAAATTTAATAAAAATAGGCGAACCCATCAAAGAGAAATAATCTTATTTTAGATTAATTTAGCATGATTCTAACGTATCCTAACATGCTAATTAAAAACATGGAAACTATTGAAATTTCGGGTGTTTTAGGCCTCATTGCATTGGTATTATTAACCTTAAATATACTTATGGGTATTATGCTTAGCACCGCCTACAAGCAATCCACTTATTGGAAAAAATTACCAGATTATATTAAATCATTAAAAATTATTGATGTACACAATTATACAGCATACATAGCACTCGTGATTGTATTGATACATTTTATGATTATTCCATTAGACCCAAGTTCAAAATTTAGTTTCCAACATCTATTGTATCCACTCAACGCTCCCCATCAACCAGTATATGTTTTATTAGGTCTTATTTCATTTCTAGCTATTTTATTAGTAATTATAACTAGCCAAAAAGTCATCAAAAAGAAATTAGGAAATAAAACATGGAGAAATATTCATGTCATCTCGTATGTCACTGGACTTGTATTTATAATACACGGATTAGTAATGGACCCTCTATTAAAAGATAGGCCAATTGATTTTTTAGATCCTGAAAAATTATTAGTAGAAGCCTGTGCACTAATTTTATTAGCTGCTTTCATGGGAAGATATAATTATAAAAAAGTAAAATCATAAAAGTGTCTCACTAATGAAAAAAAATTATTTTTTTATTTTCATACTATTTTTAAGTATGTTTTTTTCTTGCATAAAAATTAAGGCACTAAGATTAAATACGGAGTGAACTAAAAGTTTTGATTCT